>CAMJHU010000420.1 GCA_946405565.1 uncultured Clostridia bacterium | reverse complement strand
ACACAAATGCCGCCTTCCAAGGAATAGTATACAAGCCGTGTCGGATTTTGTCAAGTAATTCATGTAGTCCCTTTCGATCATTCCGGTCGAAGGGGACTGTTTTTTTACTATTTCACAGGCGCACGGGATTTTTTTAATATTTTTTGATTTTCCCAAAAAAAGAAGCAATTGTATATTGAATCTTCTGCCTGATTTATGATATAATGAAAGGCAGATGTTTTTTATAGAATACTGTGGAGCCATTCATTTTTAACCGGAAACGGGGGTTGTCCAAAATGATGATTATGGGAGTTGATCCGGGCTACGCGATTGTAGGATTTGGCTTTGTGCGGTATGAACCGCCGCGCTTCATTCCTGCCGAATACGGTTCTATTGTGACCAAAGCAAGCGATCCGTTTGAAAAGCGGCTGGAGATTATCTTTCGCCGTACAATTGAACTGATTGATAAGCGCAAGCCCGACGCCATGGCGATTGAAAAACTGTATTATGCCAATAACGCCAAAAGCGTCATTGGTGTGGCGGAAGCACGCGGGGTGATCCTGCTGGCGGCTCGAATGCGCCATGTGCCGATTTTTGAATACACCCCGCTGCAGGTCAAACAGGCTGTCACGGGATACGGTCAGGCAATCAAGCCGCAAATGCAGGAGATGACCCGTCGGCTGCTTTGCCTGCGGGACATCCCCAAGCCCGATGACACCGCCGACGCATTGGCGATTGCGATCTGCCACGGTCAGAATTGCAAAGTGACCCGTCGGCTGGATCTGATGCAATATAATTACCGGAATAACCATCATAACGAATGAGGACAGAAAAAATAGAAAAGTTGTAAAAGGGTAAAGGGGCAAACCAGTATGATATATTCTCTCTCCGGCAAATATCTCACCGCCGAACCGGGTTTTGTGGTAATCGAATGCGGCGGCGTAGGCTTTCAATGTTTCACCTCGATGTCCACTATCACCCGCCTGCCATCGCAGGGGTCAAATGTCACGCTCTATACCTATATGAATGTGACCGAAAGTGCCATTACGCTGTACGGCTTTTCCGAGAAGACCGAACTCAGCTGCTTCAAAATGCTGATTTCGGTTTCAGGCGTAGGACCCAAGGCGGCACTGTCCATTCTTTCCACACTGACGCCGGAAGACGTGGCGCTGGCGGTGGGTTCGGGCGATTACAAAGCCATCACCCGTGCGAATGGGGTAGGCGCGAAGATTGCGCAGCGCGTGGTGCTGGAACTCAAGGATAAATTCAAGAGCATGGGAGCGCCCGCCGATCTGCCTGCCGGACGGGGCGCCGCGCCGTCCGCGCCCAACAACGCGGCGGCGGCGATCAACGCCCTCATGGTGCTGGGCTGTCAGCCGTCCGAAGCGGCACAGCTTGTTGCCAAACACGACGCGACCCTTCCCACCGAGGAAATTATCCGGCTGGCGCTGGTGGATATGGCAAAGGGTTTGTCATGATTCAATAATACAAATCGCATTCCAAAAGGATTTATGAAAAGATGAAGAAAAAGAAAGAGGACGAGATCAAATCTGTGTCGTTTGACGAAGCCGAGAACGCCTATTTTGAAGGCGCCGACGACATGGACTATGAAAACCGCATTGTTGACCCGCAGTACAGTCCCGAAGACGCGGAGGGGGAAAACCCGCTCCGTCCGCAGACCCTCGACAGTTATATTGGGCAGGATACGGTCAAGGAAAATCTCTCGATTTACATCAGCGCGGCGCTTGCCCGTCATGAAAGTCTGGATCACTGTCTGCTGTACGGACCGCCCGGTCTGGGCAAGACGACTCTTGCCGGCATCATCGCGCACGAAATGGGTGTGGGACTGCGCATCACATCAGGACCCGCGATTGAACGTCCCGGCGATCTGGCGGCGCTGCTCAGTTCGCTCAATGCCGGCGACGTGCTGTTTATCGACGAAATACACCGTCTGTCGCGCACGGTGGAGGAAATTCTCTATCCCGCGATGGAGGACTTCGCCATCGACATCATGACCGGCAAGGGACAGGGCGCGATGAGTTATCACCTGCCGCTGCCAAAATTTACGCTGGTGGGTGCGACGACCCGCGCCGGACAGCTTTCCGCGCCGCTGCGCGACCGTTTCGGCGTTGTGCTGCGGCTGGAATTGTACACACCCGAACAGCTTGCGGATATCGTGGAGCGTTCGGCGGGGATTCTCGGGATTGCCATCGACCGCGAGGGAGCGCTCGAACTGGCGTCCCGTTCACGCGGCACGCCGCGTATCGCCAATCGGCTTCTCAAACGGGTGCGTGACTTCGCGCAGGTCATCGGCAACGGCGTGATTACCTGCGACATAGCCCGCATGGCACTGGATCGGCAGGAGATCGACGAACTGGGGCTGGATAAAATCGACCGGCTGCTTCTCACAGGCATCATTCAGTTTTATAATGGCGGTCCGGTGGGATTGGAAACCATTGCCGCCGCCATCGGTGAAGAAGCCGTCACGATAGAGGATGTGTACGAGCCGTATCTCATGCAGATCGGTTTT
>CAMJHU010000419.1 GCA_946405565.1 uncultured Clostridia bacterium | reverse complement strand
TTTTAATACGCCTGACGGATATTATATCACCCATCTGCCAAAGAGTGGGAATAAGACAATCAAACCTCGGAAGCCGCATAAATACGCGGTTTTTGAAGAATCAAAACGATAAATGATACTGATTTGATACGGTTTGTATAATTCTTCCCGATAAATTTAATACAAAAGGGACTCCCCTTTCGTATGAACGCTTAGTTCTGCGAAAGGGGAGTTTTGTCATTGTGTCAAAGTCATTGGTCGAGGTCGCTGTCGGGGTATTCGTAACGCCAAAGGTCGTATTCCTCTTGGGTTATTTCGCCGTTTTGTAATCTCAGGTACTCTCTTCTCCATGACGATAATCTGTGATGAAGCATCGAAAAGCTGATCGGCGCAGCAAACGGGTCAACCGTGATACAAAGCGTTCCGTTGATCTCGTTAATTCTGAAACCGTACTTGTCTTCCAGTTCAAACAGCACGTGCATCATATCATAGTCGTCTCTGACATCGGGAGCCGTCAGGAATGTGGTTGACACGCCGAGTACATAAGCCAGTCCTTCTATGTAATGCTCTTTCGGAGTTCGGGAACCGTTTTCATACTGAGCGATACGAATATCTGAGGTTCTGTCGGTAAAGCCCAAGGCTAATCCCAATTCTCTCTGCGTCATTTTGCGCAGCAGACGGATTTTTCTGATTCGTTGTGCAATGCTTGCCATTGATATCACCTCCACTTGATATAATAAGTATAGCATGTGCGTTTAATGTTTGTCAACAGAAAAATCACAAAAATATAATAGTTCTTTGTGCAGTAAATACTTGACATTTTCACGAGAATGATTTATAATAAAAGCATCTTAAATAATTGTGTTTAATGAACGTGAACAGATTAATGAAGCAGCGCAGCTTTCAGATTAAATACAATTATGAGGCAAGCAAAAGTATCTCAGTAATTCCCATCATCGAGGAGGTAAATGTATGTCCACTAACAAACTTGTCATGACCGCAGGTGAAATTGCTGAAAGCCTCGGAGTATCCAAATCGTTCGCCTACAAAATCGTACAACGATTGAACGCCGAACTCCGATCAAAAGGCTTCTACACCGTGTCGGGAAAGGTCAGCCGAAGATTCTTTGAGGAAAAATTCTATGGCGCGCAGTCCGCCTCACAGCAAGGAGAGTGGTCAGATGGCTGTTTACAAGAACTGGAAAGGCGAAAGCGACCGCAAAGTAAAGCGAGGATTCAAGACAAAACGAGAAGCACAGGAATGGGAACGCACATTTCTCCAACAGAAAACATCGGACTTGGATATGACATTTTCCTCCTTCTGGGAATTGTATCAGAATGATCTCCGTGAGAAAATCAGGGAAAACACATGGACTACCAAAGTGTCCGTCGTAGAGCACAAGATTCTTCCCTATTTCCGGGACAAGAAGATGAGCGAAATCAGACCCGCCGATATTCTGGCATGGCACAACGAAAGGATGACCTTCCGCGACGAAAAAGGCAGAGCGTTCTCCAAAACGTATCTGAAAACGATTCACAATCAGCTCAGCGCGATTTTCAATCATGCGGTGCGGTATTATGATCTGAAAAGCAATCCGGCGGCAAAAGTCGGGAACATGGGCAAGGAACAGCCAAAGGAAATGAAATTCTGGACGAAATCCGAATATCTGCAATTCGCAGAAGCCATGATGGATAAGCCCGTTTCCTACTACGCCTTTGAAATGCTCTACTGGTGCGGCTTGCGATTGGGAGAAATGCTGGCTCTCACGCCGGAGGACTTCGATTTTGAAAAGAAAACCGTCCGTATCAACAAATCTTATCAGCGAATCAAGAAGAAGGATATCATTACTGACCCGAAAACACCAAAAAGCGTCCGCACGGTTTCCATGCCGGATTTCCTCGCAGAAGAAATGAAGGAATATATCAACTCTCTGTACGGAGTGGAAGGAGATGACCGAATCTTTCAAATCACCAAAAGCTATATGCACCATGAAATGGACAGAGGCTGCACACATACAGGCGTAAAACGCATCAGAATTCACGATCTGCGGCATTCTCATGTATCGCTCCTGATTGAAATGGGATTCTCCGTGGTAGCAATTGCCAACCGAGTGGGACACGAAAGCATTGACATCACTTACCGATACGCGCATATGCTCCCGACGGCTCAGAGCGAGATGGCTACCAAACTGGATATCGAAAGGGGTAGTCAGAATGTCAGCTAAGAGAGTAGACCCAAAGAACCGATGGCGAAATGTCATGGTAAGCTTCCGAGTCTCGCCCGAAGAAGATCAGCTCATCAATTCGGCTGTGGCTCTTTCGGGACTGACCAAGCAGGACTACATCGTGAAGCGGCTGCTGTGCCGTGATGTAGTCGTGCAGGGCAATCCGAGAGTGTACAAGTCTCTGAAAAATCAGCTTGCGGAAGTCCTCGGCGAGCTGAGAAGAATCAAGAACGGCTCTGCTGTGGACGATGAGCTGCTGTCCACGATACAGCTCATTACAACAACTCTGAATGGTCTGAAAGGAGATAGAGAATGACCG
>CAMJHU010000418.1 GCA_946405565.1 uncultured Clostridia bacterium | reverse complement strand
ATTATCATTCGTGGTGGGGCATCAGCACGCTCCCGGAGGTCATCGAGGATGATCCCGCCGTACTGGAATATCACACCGGTGAAACCGGTACAGTCGGCAACTGGCTCAAAAAGGGCGCAAGCGGCTGGCGATTGGACGTTGCTGACGAGCTGCCTGACGCTTTCCTCGACCGCCTTCGCTTTGCCGCCAAAAAGGTGGATCCTGAAGCGGTCATTATCGGTGAAGTCTGGGAGGACGCCACCAACAAGATCGCTTACAGCCAGCGCCGCCGCTATCTGCTCGGCAAGCAGCTCGATTCGGTTATGAATTACCCCTTCAAGGACGTGATTCTCGGCTTCCTCACCGGCTGGTCGGCGGATGAAGCCATCGAAGTGGTCAACAATATCATCGAGAATTATCCCCCGCAGGTCACCCGTCTGCTCATGAATTCCCTTGACACCCACGACACCGAACGCGCCATTACGCTGCTGGCTGGCGAACCCTCCCATAACCGCGGACGCGAGTGGCAGAGTCAGGTTCACCTCTCCCCCGAACAGCGTGAACGCGGTCTGGTCATGATGAAGCTCGCTTCCATTCTGCAATTCACACTGCCCGGCGTTCCCTGCATCTACTACGGAGACGAAGCCGGTGTGGAGGGCTACAAGGATCCCTTCAACCGCGCTACCTATCCGTGGGGGCACGAAAGCAAGTGCCTCATCGATTGGTATAAACGGCTGGGCAAGCTGAGAAACGATGTGGATTGTCTGGCGGAGGGTACCTTTGAGACCGTCAAATGCCTCGACGCGGTCATGTCCTTTGTGCGCCGCGGCAAGCGGGATTCGCTCTTTGTGGCGGTCAACCGCTCCGACAGCAATATTCATCATATCGACCTGCCGGAAGGCTTCAACGGCGCGAAAACCGTGCTGGGCAAAGCCTCCGTCTACAAGGGCGTTGTCACCATCCCGCCCATGAGCTGTCTGGTGCTGCGTGCCAACAACTACTCCTTCTTCAAATGACTGACGGATTGGTTCCGCCGGTTCCTTTCGATGGTTCGGAAACACTCTGCATACTCTTAATTCCTGTGAAAAACGCCCTTCCCGCGGTTGATTTCATCATGAAACGGGAAGGGCGTTTTGTTCATGATTCCTATTTTTTTTGAAGAAATGATTGACACCAACCGGATTTCAGCATATAATAATAGATAATTACTGGTAAAACTGCCTATTCAGGGAGGATTCAAAATGGGAAAACGTAAATCCATTGCCGACACAGCTGCCGACAACAGGAAATCCGCCAAAACCGCTAAAACAGCCAAACCATCCAAAAACACCGTCAAAACGGAGAAGAACCCCGCCGGCGGCAGCGTTATGCGCAAGATAATCCTCTGTCTGATCTCCATTGGCATCAACGTCGCGGGACTTTACGCCATGACCCGTCTCGGAATACCGCTCTACCTTGATACCGTCGGCACCGTGCTGGCTGCTGCGCTAGGCGGCGGTCTGCCGGGTGTATTTGTGGGATTTGTCACCAATATTATCAACGGCGTCATGGGTACGCAGTCGGTATATTACGGGATTGTCAACAT
This sequence comes from uncultured Clostridia bacterium, assembly GCA_946405565.1. Taxonomy (GTDB): domain Bacteria; phylum Bacillota; class Clostridia; order Oscillospirales; family Acutalibacteraceae; genus RUG762. The sequence goes on along the minus strand of CAMJHU010000418.1, from coordinate 962 downwards.
GGCAGTCGCGGTGATTTCCGCGTTTTTTGCGCGAAAAGCCTTTTTCCGCGATACCGTCAAGCCGCTGCTTCTTTTGCTGGTTTATTCGCTGATATGCGGTCCGATGAGCGCGGTTCTGACATGGTTTCTCAACGGAGGACATATAGGGGGCATCGGTGAGCGGTTTGCCCTCGCACTGTGCGAAAATACCGGACTGGGAGAATTCCCTTCGCAGCTTACCATTGACCTCATTATTGAGTTTATCGACAAAGCCGTTGTGCTGGTAGCAGTCATTATGATCCTGCGGTTCCTGCCGTCCAAACTGCTGGAACGTTTCTATGAGGATCGCCGCCGGCACGACGCTGAACTGGAGGGTGCCAAGGACGATCAGTCCTTCAAATGCCGCATTGTATCGCTCCGTGTCAAGCTCATGGCAATATTGGTGGCGGCTGCCATGCTGATTGCGGGTGTTTCGGCATTCATCAGCTACGAGCTCTTCCAGCAGTCTACCATCGAACGGTATCAGACCATTGCGGAAGGCGCTGCACAGCTCGCCGACGACGCGATTGATTACGACAAGGTCTACCGCTATATGACCAACGGCGAGGAGGAGCCGGGCTACACTTCCACGGAGAAAAAGCTCTACCGCATCCGGGACAGTCTGCCGGATATCGAATATCTCTATGTCTACCGCATTCTGGAAGACGGCTGCCATGTGGTCTTCGACCTCGACACCGAAGACCTGCCGGGCAGTGAACCGGGCGAAGTCATACCGTTTGAGGACGCCTTTATGTCCCGCGTGCCTGCGCTGCTGGCGGGTGAGAAAATCGATCCCATTATCTCCAAGGATACTTACGGCTGGCTGCTGACCGTGTGAGAAAATCGATCCCATTATCTCCAAGGATACTTACGGCTGGCTGCTGACCGTGTGAGAAAATCGATCCCATTATCTCCAAGGATACTTACGGCTGGCTGCTGACCGT
>CAMJHU010000417.1 GCA_946405565.1 uncultured Clostridia bacterium | reverse complement strand
ATGTGGCGGTGGACGTTTCCATGCAGCTTCTCGCCGAATTCAGCTTCAGTTTCCTCGCCAAGCTGCTCTCCCTCTTTGCCAGCTTTTTGGTGCTGACGGTGTTTGTCTCCCGCTGGATTATTCAGCGGAGCATCGTCAAGCCCATCAACTCCATGGCTCGCTGCGCCAGTGCCTTTGCCTACAACACCACCGCGGCGCGGTCCCAGAGTGTGGAAGCACTCAAAGCGCTAGATATCAAGACCGGCGACGAAGTGGAAAATCTGTATCAGGCGTTCATCAGCACCACAGAGGAAAGTATGCGCTACGTCGCCGAAAGCAAGCGCAAATCCCACATGATTGCCGAAATGCAGAAGGGACTGATCGTGGTGCTGGCGGATCTGGTGGAAAGCCGCGACAAGTGTACCGGCGACCACGTCCGCAAAACCGCCGCCTATGTGGAAATCATCGTGAACGAAATGAAGAAGCGCGGTTTCTATGCCGATCAGATGACGCCCGAATTCATGCAGAACGTCATCGATTCCGCTCCGCTGCACGATGTGGGCAAGATTCATATTCCCGATCAGATTCTCAACAAACCCGGCAAGCTCACCGATGAGGAATTTGCCATCATGAAAACCCATACCTCGGTGGGGTGCGAGATTATCGACCGCGTCATTGAGATGGTGCCGGATTCCGGCTATCTGAAAGAAGCCCGCAACCTTGCCGAATACCATCACGAAAAGTGGAACGGCAGAGGTTACCCCCACGGATTGAGCGCGGAAGATATCCCGCTGTCGGCGCGTATCATGGCGGTTGCCGACGTTTTTGACGCGCTGGTCTCCCGCCGAAGCTACAAGAAGCCCTTTACCTTTGAAAAAGCCATGAGCATTATCCGCGAGGATGCCGGCACACACTTTGATCCCCTGGTGGCGGAAGCCTTCATCGGCGCCTCCGATCAGGTTCGGAAGGTGGCAGAGGAATTTGACGCGATGAACGGCTCCTTCGCCAATCTCGGCAGCTCCGCTGCTCCCGCACAGACCGTTCCCGCGCAAACAACAACGTCAACGTCTGCACAGACAGCCACTGCACAGACAACCGCTTCCGTACAGACTACTGCGGCACAACCTGCACAAAAAACACAAATCTCTCAGGCGGCACAAGCTGCACAAAATGCCATCGCGCAGGCGGCGCTCGCACGTCAGGCTGCCGCTGCGGCACAGCAGGAGGAAATGATGCAGCAGGCGGCTGCCGAAATCAAACGGCAGGAAATGGCGCGTCAGGCTGCCGCCGAAGCCCAAAAGAAAGAAGCCGCACGTCAGGCTGCCGTAACCGCCCGTCAGAAGGCAATGGCACAGCAAGCCGCTGAACAGTTGCAGAAGGAACAAGCCGCACGTCAGGCTGCCGAAAAAGCAAAACGGGAAGCTGCATCCAAGGCTGCCCAATCCTCTGCGAACAGCGAGCGGAGAGGGCTGCCCACCTCCCAGCGTCACAACTCCGTTAATGATATGCCAATTGCCACCATCACCCATACCCACGACGATCAGGTCATTTTCTCACGGAAGCGTCACAAAAATTAGCTTGTTTCCCCAGCGGATAATAGGCACATAGTCAAAAAAACAGCCGCCAAACCAAAGAGGATTGACATTCGCCGGCGGCTGTTATATAATAAAGGACGTAACAGCAGGGCGCTGTAGGCTGCGGCTTACAGTGCCTTGGTCTTTTTGAGGAGCCTGAAACAGCGCAACCCGCGAAAATTTTGATGGTAAGAATGGAGATTGTTCTATGTCGAAATTACCCGAAATGTTTGGAAGCAACGTATTTAATGACCGTGTCATGCAGGCCAAACTCCCCAAGGAAACTTACAAGGCCTTGAAGAGAACCATTCAGTTAGGCAAGCCCCTCGATATCAGCGTGGCTAATGTTGTCGCCAACGCCATGAAGGATTGGGCGGTTGAAAAAGGCTGTACCCACTACACCCACTGGTTCCAGCCCATGACCGGCATCACGGCGGGCAAACATGACAGCTTCATCAGCCCTGTGGGAGATGGGCGCGTCATCATGGAATTTTCCGGCAAGGAACTGATTAAAGGGGAACCTGACGCATCTTCCTTCCCCAACGGCGGTATCCGCGCCACCTTTGAAGCCAGAGGCTACACTACTTGGGACCCTACCTCCCCCGCCTTTATTATGGATGGTTCCCTCTACATTCCAACCGCCTTCTGTTCCTACACCGGCGAAGTGCTGGACAAAAAGACGCCTCTTCTCCGTTCCATGGAACTTCTCAGCAATGAAGCCGTTAAAATTCTTCACCTGCTGGGCAAGCGCGACGTCAACCGCGTGCAAACCACTGTCGGCTCCGAGCAGGAGTATTTCCTGATTGACAAAACCATGTACGACCGCCGCGAGGATCTGATGCTCACCGGTCGCACCCTCTTCGGCGCAAAATCCATCAAGGGGCAGGAACTCGACGACCATTATTTCGGCACCATCAAAACCCGCGTTTCGGAATACATGAAGGACCTCGACAATGAGCTTTGGAAGCTCGGCATC
>CAMJHU010000416.1 GCA_946405565.1 uncultured Clostridia bacterium | reverse complement strand
CGCAGGGAATCCCACAGCGCGTCGTAATCGTACATCGGCGCGCCCTTGGGCAGTTCCTCCCGCAGTGCGACGCCTGCCGACGGGACGTAAATCACCACGGTGGGCAGCCTGGTTTCGGATGCCAGACGACGGATGCGCCGCGCGTAACGAAGGCAGGACGCTTGGTTTACGTCCGCGGGCGTGATTTTCTGGAAGAGGCGCATTCCCTCCCCTATATACGCGCCGCCGATATCGCGTTTGCCCGCCGCGATGGCACATCTGACCTCCGCCCGCTTGAGGGCGTCACGGAACGGGAATTGGTCGGACAGATAGTCCTCCAGCCAGTCCTGAAACCCCCCGTCCATGACATTCCAGCGGATGTCGGCTTTGGTTCGGAGCGGTCGGTTTTCCGCTTCGGACAGCGCACGGTCGGGACTGCACAGAATCACCGCCAGCAGCAGCAGCGGCAGCGCCAGAAAGATGACAATGGCTGTTTTTTTCATTACGGCTCCCCTCCCCCCGTCAGAAACGGAAATACAGGAACGGATTGTAGGCGCTGTTGATGACCGTGAGCAGCGACACGGCATACAGCACTGCCGCCACCGTCATCCGCACACCCAACCGAACCCGTTCATTGGCGATTTTGCCCAGATATTTGGCGTATTTGGATTTGGCGTAGCTGACCGAGAAAAACGCGCCAACCGCCAGAATCAGCCAGTGTTCGCACAGGTAAAACCACGCAGCGTCGTCCGCAAAGCCGTTGCGACCCAAGAGCGAAGCCAGATAGCTCAGGGCGTGGCTCAGGTCGTCGCTCGCGAAAATCACCCACGACACCAGCACCGCCGCCAGCGTGTAGAGCCGCGACACAAAGGACGGTATCAATGGCAGACACTTCGACAGGAAGCGCTTTTCCAGCACCAGCAGCACGAAGAAATAGAGTCCCCATAGCAAAAAGTTCCAGCCCGCGCCGTGCCAGAGTCCCGTCAGCCCCCAGACAATCAGCAGATTGACCACTTGCCGCGGGAAGCCTCTGCGGTTGCCGCCGAGGGGTATGTAGAGATATTCCCGGAACCATGTGCCCAGAGAAATATGCCAGCGGCGCCAGAATTCGGTCACGCTGTGCGATTCATAGGGATAGCGGAAGTTTTCGAGGAAATCGAAGCCCAGCATTTTGCCGATGCCGATCGCCATATCCGAATAGCCGGAGAAGTCGAAGTAGATTTGCAGCATATAGGCAGCCGCGCCGATGAGGGACGTCATCGCGGTCTGATGACCGTCCAGCGCGGCGATTTCGTCCCAGACGATGCCGAGCGAATTGGCAAGCAGCACCTTTTTCCCCAGTCCCTGCACAAAGCGGAACAGACCGTCGCAGATGCGGTCGGCGGAGAGCGCGCGCGTGTGGAGTTGGGCTTCAATGTCGCGGTAGCGCACGATGGGTCCCGCGATGAGCTGCGGGAACATGCAGATATACATCCCGAAATCCAGCAGTCGGCGCTGCGCCTTGACCTGACGGCGATAGACGTCGATGGTGTAGGAGAGCGTCTGGAAGGTGTAGAACGAGATGCCCACCGGCAGGGCGATGTGCAGCAGCGACAGCCCCGCGCCGGTCAGGGAATCCACCGTGCCGATGAGGAAATCGGTGTATTTGAAGAAGCACAGCAAGCCGATGTTGACCGTCACCGAAAGCGCCAGTACCCCCTTGCGCCACTTGGCTTTTCCCACCGCGTCCAGATATTCCAGCAACAGCCCGTTGCCGTAATCAAACACGGTCGAAAACAGCATGATGAGAATATAGACCGGTTCGCCCCATGCGTAAAACAGCAGGCTTGCCCCCAGCAGAACCGGGTTGCGCGCCCGCTCGGGGACGATGTAATACGCCAGCAGCACGACCGGCAAAAAAATCAGCAGAAAAACGGCACTGCTGAATACCATAGGAATCCCTCCGTTTTGCTGGAATGATAAATTCCCGCACCCAACAGGAACATCTCTTCGGGGTGCGGGAATCGCATCAGATTAATCAAAAAAACCGTAAAACGCCGCTTCCGCCTGATCGGGGTCGTCGCAGACAATCAGCGCGGCGACACCGTTTTTGGAGACTACCCTGCCGTTGTCCAGTTTGCCGAGCTGGGTCTTGTCATAGGTCGCGTAGAGCGCGCGGCGCTTCTCCAGATGCGCCCGGAGCGAGGCGACCGCTTCGGTAATATCGCCGGGGCGTTTGACCTGAATCGCCACCAGTTCGTCCGCGTTGCCGGTGCCGTTGGCGGCGTAGTAGATGAAGAAGCCCTGCACCTTGCTGTAACTGATATCGGACACATTCTCCAGCAGTTCGTCCGCGTGGTCTTCCGCGCTGCTGACATATTTCATATCCGAAAAGCTCACGGGGGTACTCATCGCCTTGTGGAGATCATACATACTGACCTCCTGCACCTTCGCGCCGCACGCCGTCAGCAGCAGGATTCCCAGCGCTGCCAGCGCCGCAGCAAGCCATCGGTTGCGTTGTTTCATGCCTGCCTGCCTCCGTATTAACCGTAAGTCCGGAAATAGTCTTCGTAGAAT
>CAMJHU010000415.1 GCA_946405565.1 uncultured Clostridia bacterium | reverse complement strand
CGAAGCCGTGATTGCCGCTGTACAGGACGCGGGCTACGGTGCGTCGGTCAAAGGGACGGTAGCCACATCTTCCCAAAAATCCTCCGTGGAAGATCCTTTGGCTGATACCGAAACGCCGCTGCTCCGGCGGCGTCTGACAGCTTCACTTGTCTTTTTGGTGCTGCTGATGGTTGTCTCTATGGGGCATATGATGGGACATCTGCCGCTGCCATCGCGGCTGGAAGGCAATCCTGTCGGAATCGGATTGGTGCAGCTTCTGCTGGCAGTGACGGTGATGGTCATCAATCAGAAATTCTTTGTGAGCGGTTTCCGGGGACTGCTGCACCGTTCTCCTAATATGGACACGCTGGTAGCGCTTGGCTCGGGTGCCTCCTTTGTGTATAGCGTCTGCATACTCTTCACTATGACCGACGCGCAGGCAAAAGGTGATATGGGTGCTGCGATGAGCGGTCTGCATGAACTGTACTTTGAATCGGCAGCCATGATTCTGGCGCTTATCACCGTGGGGAAGATGCTGGAAGCCCGCGCCAAGGGAAAAACCACCAATGCACTCAGGAGCCTGATGAAGCTCGCGCCGCAGACAGCGTCAGTTATACGGGACGGCACGGAAATCACGCTGCCTGTGGAACAGGTGCGGAAGGGCGATGTCTTTGTGGTGCGTCCCGGTGAACACATTCCGGTGGACGGTGCGGTGACGGAAGGCAGCAGCGCAGTGGATGAATCCGCTCTCACCGGCGAAAGTATTCCCGTGGACAAAACCGCGGGCAGCAGTGTTTGGGCGGGAACGGTGAATCAATCGGGGTTTCTGCGGTGTGAAGCCACAAAGGTGGGGGAGGATACCACTCTTTCGCAGATCATTCAGTTGGTCAGTGACGCGGCGGCTACCAAAGCGCCTGCTGCCAAGCTTGCGGATAAGGTGTCCGGCGTTTTCGTACCGGTGGTCATGGGCATCGGGCTGTTGGCAACGGTTGTCTGGCTGATCGCCGGAGCGTCTTTGGGTTTTGCGCTGGCGCGGGGGATTTCGGTGCTGGTCATCAGTTGTCCCTGTGCGCTGGGACTTGCCACGCCGGTTGCGATTATGGTGGGCAGCGGCAAGGGCGCGGGTCAAGGGATTCTCTTTAAGACGGCGGCTGCGCTGGAGGAAACCGGGCGGGTGCGTATCGTCGCGCTCGACAAGACCGGTACCGTGACCGAAGGTATGCCCCGTGTCACCGATCTGCTGCCTGCCGACGGTGTGAGTGAGACGGAATTGCTCACGGCAGCGCTGGCGCTGGAATCCCGCAGCGAACATCCGCTCGCGGGAGCCATTGTGGAGACTGCCCGAGGGAAGGGACTGATTCCGTCCGATGTGACCGGATTCACGGCACTGCCGGGCAGCGGGCTGACCGCCGTGCGGAACGGTGCGGTTCTCCGGGGCGGAAATTTCCGGTTTATCGCATCCCACACCGAATCCACGGAGGATGTGGCTTCGCTTTATGAAACGCTGACGGCGCAAGGCAAAACGCCGCTCTTCTTTGCGGAAGACCGCCGGCTGTTGGGAATCATTGCGGTAGCCGACACGCTGAAACCCGACAGCCCGCAGGCTATCCGGGAACTGCAGGACATGGGCATCCGCGTGGTCATGCTGACCGGCGACAATGAGCGCACCGCCCGCGCCATCGGTTTACAGGCGGGTGTGGACGACGTGGCGGCTGGCGTATTGCCGGACGGCAAGCAGCGGGTGATTGGCAAATGGCAGCGGTATGGCAAGGTGGCTATGGTGGGCGACGGCATCAACGACGCGCCTGCCCTCACCTCCGCCGACGTAGGCATCGCCATTGGCAGCGGCACCGATGTGGCGATTGACGCGGCGGATGTGGTGCTGATGAAGAGCCGCCTGCGCGATGTGCCGGCGGCGATTCGTCTGAGCCGCGCGGTTCTGCGCAATATCCGGCAGAACCTGTTCTGGGCGTTTTTCTACAATGCGGTGGGCATACCGCTGGCAGCGGGTGTGTGGATTCCGATTTTTGGCTGGCAGCTCAATCCCATGTTTGGTGCGGCGGCGATGAGTCTGTCGAGCTTCTGTGTCGTATCCAACGCGCTGCGGCTCAATCTGCTGGATATCCACAGCGCACGCCACGATAAAATCATCTCTCCCGTCGCGGATTTCGCGATGGAATCTAACGGAAAGGAGGAAGCGGAAATGTTTGGCAAACACAAAAAAACCATCAAAGTGGAAGGCATGATGTGTGAACACTGCGAGGCAAGAGTGAAAAAAGCGCTCGAAGCACTGGACGAGGTGGAAAAAGCCGAGGTCAGTCATCAGAAGGGTACCGCCGTGGTCACTTATCAGGATGCGGAACCGTCTGATGAGCTGCTGCGCACCACGGTGGAAGCACAGGGCTATCAGGTGATTGCTTAATCTTTTTCAAGTGTCAGGCAAAAATCAAACAGCCGACAGGCAGTAACGCCTGTCGGCTGTTTGATTTTTGGGGGTAAAAGGGATGTACAATCAGTCCTCCACATAATTGCGGATGCTCTGGATATAATAGCTGCCGTCGTCAAG
>CAMJHU010000414.1 GCA_946405565.1 uncultured Clostridia bacterium | reverse complement strand
ACCGGCGTTGGCGGCAGTCTGCATATCCACGTTGCTGTCGCCGACATACAGCACGGCGTCGGGATGGACGTCCAGCCGGGTCATGACGTCGAAGCAGGCGGCAGGATCGGGCTTGCGGGGAAGGCGGTCGCACATACCCTGAATCACGTCAAAAGCGTCCTCTCCGAAGATCTGCCGTACCATGACATCGCTGAGTTCATGCTGTTTGTTGGAAAGGACAGCCAGCTTGAAACCGTGTTGCCGGAGTAGTTTGAGCAGATCAGGAATGCCCTCATACGGAACAGTCTTGTCGAGCTTGTGTGCCGCGTAGCGCACGCGGAAGTCCGCGAGGGTGCGTTGGATGATGTCCGGAGAGGTGCCGGGCGGGAGCATCCGCTCGATGAGCTTGGGAATGCCGTTGCCCACAAAGGTCTTGTAGCGCTCGGTGGGATGGGTGGGATACCCTTGCGCCGCCAGCACGAAATTGGCACTGTCGGCGAGATCGTCGATGGTATTCAGAATGGTGCCGTCGAGGTCGAAGATGACAGCCTGATATGGCATGGAATCACGCTCCTTTACAAAAAAGCACGGCGGTTCAATGGCTTCCTTGCTTCATTGAAGAGCCGTGCCGGGTTATTTGATAAAATCAGAAGTTTACAGTTTACTTCTCGCAGACGGCGATGATCTCCACCTCGGCGAGAACGTCCTTGGGCAGCTGTGCCGCCGCGACACAGGAACGGGCAGGTTTGCCCGTGAAGTACTTGCCGTAAATCTCATTGAAAACGCCGAAATCGGACATATTCTTGAGGAAGCAGGTGGTTTTTACGACGCTTTCAAAGGTAAGACCCGACTCGGCGAGAATCGCGCCGATGTTCTGCATAATCTGTTCGGTCTGTCCTTCGATGGTGTCGGCTTCCACCGCACCGGTGGCGGGATTGATGGCGATTTGTCCGGAAGCGAAAAGGAAGCCGCCGGCAATTTTTGCCTGCGAATAGGGACCGATGGCGTCGGGTGCGTTTTTGGTGTAGATAGTCTGAATCATAGTAGGATACCTCCGTGGTTCAAAGGATGATGATACATTATAAATTGACGATTTTAAAACCGTTGTCGCTGAGAGCCTGCTTGATCTGGTTGATATGCTCGCCGTTTTTGGTTTCGAGCAGGAGCCGCAGGTAGCAGCCGTTGACGTCGGAGCCTTCATTGGCACGCTCATGGTGAATGGAAATGACGTTGCCGCCCAGCTTCGCGATGGTTTCGGACACGCCGAGCAGCTGACCGGGCTTGTCGATGAGTTCGAGCGTGAGGGAGCAGGTGCGTCCGGTCATGAGCAGACCACGGCGAATGACGCGGGAGAGAATGGTCACGTCGATGTTACCGCCCGAGACCACGCAGACCACCTTCTTGCCTTTGACGGGAACCTTGTTGAACATGGCTGCCGCGACCGATACCGCGCCCGCGCCTTCGGCGATCATCTTCTGCTTTTCGATCAGGGCGAGAATCGCGGCGGAGATTTCGTCATCGGAGACGGTCACGATGTCGTCCACATATTTCTGACAGGCGTCAAAGGTGAGCGTCCCCGGCTCCTTGACGGCAATGCCGTCCGCGATAGTGGAGACGGAGGGAAGGCACTCGATCTTGCCGTCGTGAATGGCGTTGAACATACTCGGCGCGCCGGCTGCCTGTACGCCATAGACCTTGATGTTGGGATTGAGCTTCTTGATGGCAAATGCCACGCCCGCGATGAGTCCGCCGCCGCCGATGGGTACGATGACCGCGTCCGCGTCGGGGAGTGCGTCGGCGATTTCCAGACCGATGGTGCCCTGTCCGGAAATGACGGCTTCATCGTCGAAGGGGTGAATGAAGGTATAGCCCTTTTCGTCGCGTAGTTCGAGGGCGCGTCGGTAGGCGTCGTCATAGACGCCGTTGACCAGACAGATGTCCGCGCCGCGGCGGCGGGTAGCTTCCACCTTGGAGATCGGCGCGCCGTCGGGGAGGCAGATGAGGGAATAGATGCCGTTTTTGGCGGCGGCGAGCGCTACGCCCTGCGCGTGGTTGCCGGCGGAACAGGCGATGACGCCCTTGGCTTTTTCCTCATCGGAGAGGGTAGCGATTTTGTAGTAGGCGCCGCGCACCTTGAAGGAGCCGGTTACCTGAAGACACTCGGGCTTGAGATAGATGTCCGCCTCGGGGTTTAGTTCGGTGGTATGCACCAGATCGGTGCGCCGCAGAACGCTTTTCAGCACATAGGAGGCGTGATAGAATTTATCCAGCGAAAGCATGGGATTCACCTTTCCTTAATATATAGGCATTTGATTATGTTATATTATCTACCTCCCGGCGGCGCTTGTCAACAGGAAATTGCGAGATTTGGCGATTCGTCAAGAAGAATGGCAGGGGGAGGAAGGATTTTGGGGATTTTTTCCGGAAAACAAAAGAAAGAAACCGCTCCTTATCACAAAGAGCGGTTTTCGGATTGACAAAAAACGTCACAGAAGCTATAATAGAGCATGAAGGCGGGACTGTTCCGCGCTCACAATTACATAACGGCAGGCGGTTGGTCTCCTTTTCATCACTAAAATC
>CAMJHU010000413.1 GCA_946405565.1 uncultured Clostridia bacterium | reverse complement strand
GCGGGTTCGGCAACCTTTGCGGGCAAAGCGGCGGTAATGTCGGGGGTGGGCATGGTCGAGATGGCGGTGCCGCGTGATATTTACCCCATTGTAGCGGGCAATCTGGTGGACCCGATCTATGTGCTGCTCCGCAGTACGTCCGAGGGTACCATCTCTTCGGAATCGCTGCCGCTGATTCTTGAAAAGATGAAAGCCGCCACGGCAGTCATGATCGGCTCCGGCATGGGGCGCGGCGACGATGTGCGCACGGTGGTGGAGCAAGTCATCCGACACTGCGAGGTGCCGCTGATTATCGACGCGGACGGTCTGAACGCCATCAAGGACGATCTGGGCGTGCTGAGTGAAGCCAAAGCGCCGATTGTCATGACGCCTCATCCGGGCGAAATGGCACGGCTGGTGGGTAAGACCAATGATGAAGTACAGTCCCAGCGGCTGGAGGTAGCGTCCTCCTTTGCGATGACATTCGGCGTGTATCTGGTGCTGAAGGGAGCCAACACAGTGTGTGCCACGCCGGACGGCAGAGTGATGATCAATCTGACAGGCAATCCCGGTATGTCCAAAGCCGGCAGCGGCGATGTACTGTCGGGACTGATCGGTTCGCTGCTGGCGCAGGGCATGGCACCGGAAGTCGCGGCAGCGGCAGCGGTGCATATTCACGGCATGGCGGGCGACAAAGCCGCCGATAGCTTCTCGCAGCACTCGATGACCCCCAATGATATTATCATGGAATTCTCGGATATTTTTGCCGATATAGAAAAAATCTGACCATCGCCGCCGGCTGTTGGCTTTTGATTCTAAGGAACTATGCAGAATTTAATCAGTCATTTTCTGCTTAAAAACACAGTTTACTTGCGTGTTTCAGCAAGTGAAATGTATTAATTATTTCTGCATAGTTCCTAATGAAGGCTGACAGCCGGCGTTTTTTGTCGGAGAAAGGATTACACAAGTTATGTATCATCTGATCAAGCAGGAGGGACGGGCGCGGCTGGGAGATTTCGAGACGGTTCACGGTACGGTGCATATGCCGGCGTTTATGAATGTGGCGACCTGCGGCGCAATTCGCGGGGCGGTCTCGGCATATGACCTGAAGGAACTGCACTGTCAGGTGCAGCTTTGCAATACCTATCACCTGCATCTGCGTCCGGGAGACGAGAATGTTCACACACTGGGAGGGTTGCAGCGTTTCACCGGATGGGACGGTCCGATTCTGACCGACAGCGGCGGTTTTCAGGTGTTTTCCCTCTCGCAGCTGCGTAAAATCACAGAAGAAGGGGTACATTTCCGCTCCCACATCGACGGTCACAGAATCTTTATGGGACCGGAGGAGAGTATGCGCATTCAGTCTCATCTGGCGTCCACCATCGCGATGGCGTTTGACGAGTGCGTGGAGAATCCATCGCCGCGCCCCTATGTGGAGGCGAGCGCCGCGCGGACGGTGCGCTGGCTGCAACGCTGCAAGACCGAGATGGAGCGGCTCAACGGATTGGAAACCACCATCAATCCCAGACAAATGCTGTTCGGCATCAATCAGGGCGGTACCTATGCGGATATCCGCATAGACCATATGAAGGAAATCGCGGCGCTGGAACTCGACGGTTACGCCATCGGGGGACTGGCGGTCGGGGAACCGGCGGAGGTGATGTATGAGATCATCGAAGCGGTGGAACCTCATATGCCCGCCGACAAGCCGCGCTACCTGATGGGCGTGGGAACGCCGGTGAATATTCTGGAGGCGGTGTATCGCGGCGTAGACCTTTTCGACTGTGTGATGCCCAGCCGCAACGCCCGCCACGGACATCTTTTCACGTCGGAGGGAATTATTAATCTGAATAACGCCAAGTACCGGCTGGATGAGCGTCCGATTGACCCGGTGTGCCAGTGTCCCACCTGTCGGCGGCATTCGCGGGCATATCTGCACCATTTGTTCAAGAGCGGCGAGATGCTTGCCATGCGACTGGCGGTGATGCACAATCTGTATTTTTATAATACGCTGATGGAGCGCATTCGCACCGCGCTGGCGGAAGACCGTTTTGAATCGTTCTATCGTGAACAGCGCGAGGTGCTGGGACGGAGAATATAAAGATAAGGTGAAAGCGAAGCGCCAATTAGCCGCGAAGCGGCGCGGGGTCCAGGGGGGTGAGCTCCCTGGCAGGGGCGTGGGGGCAGCGCCAATTTCCACAACGGGGCAAGGCAAACACTGAAAAAGCCTCCCACTCTAATCGAAATCCAAAATTTCTCTTGCACTTTTATATAAGACCTGTTATAATAGGGTATATTTTTTCAATGGAGGTAATATGTCATGGCAATGACAACGGCGGGCTTCGCCATTACGCAGGGAAGCGGCGGCGGCAGCTTCTGGACAATGATTATCATTTACGCACTGATTATCGCGGTGTTTTATTTCCTGATGATCCGTCCGCAGTCCAAGCAGAAGAAAAAGGAAGAGGATATGCGCAATACGCTAGAGGTGGGCGATACCATCGTGACCATCGGCGGCATTATCGGACGTGTCGTGAGCATCAAGGACGAAGATATTGTGATTGAAACCGGCGCGGACCGGAACAAGATGAA
>CAMJHU010000412.1 GCA_946405565.1 uncultured Clostridia bacterium | reverse complement strand
ATGCTTGCGTGTTTCGGCAAGTGAAATGTATCAATTATTTCTGCATAGTTCCTTACCCCAATCGCGTCACGAGAGAACTGATTCTCAACGGCTATGAGTTGGAAAAACAGGGTATAAAATTCGAGTACAAACGCACGCACCGTGGGCGAAAAATCATTCTGCAAACGCTTGAAAAAGCAGAGCGTGACGGTAGTGACAGTAAAAATACTGCCGTCACTACCGTCGCGCCACCACCTGTCAAAAGTCTCTCAAGCCCCTGCAATGCTTGATCTACGGGGCGTGTCAGTAGAAATGCAGCACCCGGTTCTTCCGTCACCCCAAAAGTTACTGTCACACTTTTCAAGGGAAGCTCGTACCTGTCCGCTCCCCCGGAATCGCCCCCGTGGGGCGATTGAAGCGATATTTTTTCGTTCAGTGAAAATGTACCCACAGATTCTCAAAACGCCATACAGACGGTTTTTGGGGAAAAGCAATAATTCTCCCGTAAAGCGATAAGGGTACGGTTCATCAAAAATTCTCTCCTTTGGGGAGAGAGCAAGCTACGCATCCGGCAGGTCTTTGGCTGGTCGCCCTTGCCCCGTCGGATGCATTACGCGGGCGGAAGCCCACACCCACTTCTTTTTTCAACCCACATTCATTCAAAAAGGAGACTGTCATTTTATGAAAGACAAGAAATTATCCATCAGAATATCGGAAGCCGACCTTCAAAAAATCCACGCGAAGGCGGCGAAATCCAAGCTGAATTTCACCCAGTACGTCACGAAAGCCTGCCTCGGCAGACAGATTTTTGTGGTCGAAGGACTCGATGAAGTCCTCCGTCAGCAGAAAGCCATCGGCAGAAATCTCAACCAGCTTACCACGCTTGCCAACATGGGCAGGGTCAAATGTATCAATCTGACTGAGCTTACCGAGCAGGTTGCCGCCGTCAATCAAAGTCTTTTCTCGCTGCTCGAAAGGAAAAGATGGTCGGATGGCAACGGTTAAATTCCTCCCCGAAAGCAAAATGCAAACCCGCGCGGGGCTGTCCTCCATCCTGCATTACTGTCAGAAAGAGAAAAGGACGCGGCATGGTGACAGGCAGTTGGTCACAGGAATCAACTGCTTACCCGCCTCCGCCTACAAGGAATTCGTCAGCACGAAGCTGTTTTACAGGAAGGACAGCGGCAGAATGTTCTATCATCTGCTGCAATCCTTCTCGCCTGACGAAGCCATCACACCCGAAACCGCCCACGAAATTGCCGTGAAATTCGCCTCGGAACAGTTCCAAGGGTACGAGGTTCTGGTGGCGACTCACGTTGACAAGGCGCACATCCACTCGCACTTCATCATCAATTCTGTGAGTTCGGACACGGGAAACAAGTACCACGCGGACAAAGATGAGATTCAAAAGCTCCGTGATGCCTCAGATAAGTTGTGTCTTGAATATGGATTGACCGTCATTGCTCCTGTTCGTAAAGAGGTAAAACCCATGTCGGCTGCGGAGTATCGCTCGGCTGACAAGTGCCAGAGCTGGAAGGTTGCCCTCGCCATTGCCATAGACGATGCGATGCAGTACGCCAGATCCAAGCAGAATTTCATTGAGATCATGGAGGAAAACGGCTATCAGGTGAGGTGGTCTGATGAGCGAAAAGCCATCACCTACACCACGCCGGACGGTAAAAAGTGCAGGGACTTCAAGCTGCACGAAACAAAATATCTGAAAGGAAATATGGAAATTGAATTCAGAATACGGAAAGAAATCGCCGCAGGACTTGAAGGATCAGGCTCGGCGGCAGATGTTGATGGCGGAGAAAGCAGAGCCTTGCGTCACAGTGACGGAGAGCAACTGGAAGGCTTTGGTAGCCGCCCAGCATACGGAGATCGAGATGCTCAAGAACATTCTGGACGCGCTTGGGATGTTAGCGACGGAGGAAGAACTGGTCAGCCACATGAACGATCAGATGACGCTTCTGAAGCAATACAGCAAGGAGTCCGAGAGGAATACGAGAGATTTTCAGCGGGAGATGAGCGTCACTTCAACGAATCTCCAGAAGGATCTGAAGAGAGCGGCGCAGGATTCAGAGCTGTCGATGAGCACGGCGGCGAAGGATATTGTTTCACAGGCTGGGAGGATGAGAGAGGAATTTTCGAGGCATTTTCGAGGCATTTATCTTCGGAGAAGGAATCTCTTACTACCGCGACGAAACGCCTGATGTTGATTTCGTTGACGCCGGCAGCTATACAGCTGATTATGATGCTTCTATCGGCACTCTGGTCGCTGATCTCACGGACATCATAGACGAGGATAGATCCATCGAGGACTGCACGACAATCCACTACACGAAGGAACGCAAGAAGCATCAGCAGAGCGGCAGTCCGGTGATGGGAGGAATGTGAGATCTTCAAGTGAATTCCGGTTATGAATCTCTGACCTGACTGTCAAATTTTTGCAACCGGAAAAGCCACACAGCGGTGTGCTTGGAATGTTTTTCTCCAATCACACCGCTGAAAAATTCAGGATATAGGGGTTGAAGTATAAAAAAACATTGGTATAATAATATGTGAATGGCTTCTATGATAGAGATAATACGGAGT
>CAMJHU010000411.1 GCA_946405565.1 uncultured Clostridia bacterium | reverse complement strand
AATTATCATCTTCATATTTCATTCACATTTCCTTTCTGTGTGGGGGTGTTAGGGGGTACTCCCTTAAATGATCGAATTTGGCACTCCAAATTCAGTGCTTGGTAAGACAGGAGACGCTTCTTCTCTCCTTACCCGTTCTTTTCGCCGGAGGCGGGCGGAAAGTCGTATTCTTCACCGCAGACGCTCGTCTTTTTGCAAAGATTCTGCTCGGAATCATAGTCGAGACAGCCCGAACAGTAGATGTCGCAGGGGTTGATTTCGCCCGTCATGCCGTCAAGATCGTCGTCAAAATCATCATCACAACCGTCGGTCTTGCCATTCTGAATCAAACGCGGCGGCTCTGGTTCGACGCTGACATCCACAATATCGTCGCTGCCGAAGTGCATGGCGTTGGTATCATATACGACGATTTCCGCCTTCGTGATCGCCTCGTTTTTGTTGTGAGCCATGACCTTCATCAGCTTTTTGCAGCTTACCGTCACGCCAATCGTGTACTGTTTCATCAAGAAAATCCCTCTCTTTCTCGCTCAAAAATTGCTCAAAAATCATTTATTACCTGCCGGAAAAGGCTCATACAATCAATGGACATTCCCCCTTTCACTGAAAATTTGGCAACAAAAAAGCGCCACCTTTGTGATAAAGATGACGCTCTGTGCGTGTGGTATTAGGTTGTTGTGAAGGAAAAATTAATTTCTACCTGAACAGTATGATATTGGCAATCTCCCATTCATCCATATCGGGATTAGCATCAATGGCTTCTAAAATCGCAGATAATTGTTCGCTGCTTAATCCGAACATCTCCATTATATCCTGCTCCGTGAGCTTGTTTCGAGACTTTTTGATAGCGGAGATAATAATTGAAAGACCTGTCAATTCATTACTTTCTCTCATTTTCATTGCAAAGGTCATATAGTCACGCCTCCATTTCTCATTTTCTTTTACTTTTTTAACTGCTTTATCAAGGGTCTTGGTATATCCGTCGTCAGGCATTTTTCCTGACATATATGCCAACGTAGCCTTCAATTCGCTGTTGATATTTCCGACTGAACCGTTCACATTCAGAATGATGGAGTCGGTTTCGTCGCCCAAAAAAATACCGGGTTCTTCCTGACACTGCCTTTTGAAAGTGTACATATATCTTCCGGTTCCAAACGGGTCAAAGCAACAGATAAAGATAACATAGCTCTTTTTAAGCTCTTTATAATTTTCCCCTTTATCAATGATATTGAGGTCTATCATATCGTGATAATATCTTATTCTTTTTGGGAGATTCCTTTGATCTGTCACCTGCATCTCTATGGAGTAAACCGTATTTTTCTCATCTTCACAGTAAACATCAAGTCTGACGCCTTTTGCGTCATAGGTTACATCAATGACCTTTTGCCGTTCAGGATAGTGAATCTGCGCGATTTTAATGTTCAAAATGCTTTCAAGCAAGGGCTTTAAGTTACTCGGTTCACTCATGACAACTCCGAACATAAAATCGTCGGTTATCGTCAATTCCTCAAAGGGCTTGAAATGGCTGGTCTTGTTTGGATTATCATAAAGCATGATCATCATCCCCTTCTCCCATTCTACAACTATATTGTATACCATATCCGCGGAAAAATCAAGACAATGATGCCTCTTTATTTTCGTATCACCTGACCGCTTCACGGCTTGTTTTTGCTGTCGGAACACCAAGATACAGCCGCAGGAAATCGTTGAAATCCTTGCCGCGTGGCGGTGGATCGTCGATGATTTCCCATCTGTCCCGCATGATTTCTTTGAGCGAGGCGGTAGAAATACGCCCTGCACGGTCGTTGTCAAGGTGCAGAATTACCGTGTGAATCTGCGGATTTTCCGTCAAGAATTTCTCCAGCGAAACGGGAATTTTGCTCTCGCTGATGTTCCTTTGCGGCTGATATACGCCCGATAATGACAGCAGATTTTCCGCGCGATAGTCCTTTCCCTGACATTTCAGATAAGTGGCGTAGGACAGTAAATCAATCGCGGCTTCAAACAAATGCACCGAATCGGTGGGCTGGTTGGCAAGCAGACGGAAGGAATATCGCTTGTCGCTGCCGGAAGCGTCGCCTTTGAAGCTGCCTGTGGTGCTGCGGCAACCGGCATAGCGCGGCGTTTCGTTCCCGTCCTTGCCGATGAAAATAGCGTTGTGATACCTCGCGCTCTCGTAAAGTATGCCTTCTGAAATGCAATCCTGAATGAGTTTCAGATCAATTCCGCGACCGAAGAGATACTCAATTACCCTGTCATTGCTGCTGTTTTTGGGCGGCAGAAGCAGCACTTTTTCAGTCGCAGGCTTGTCACTTTTCTCTGTGCGGAATGGCTGAGAATGCTGCACCGTGCCGCCGGTGAGCAGCAGCACCGCATCCTGAAAGCGGTATTGTCTGCACTTCATGAGATAATCAATCGCATTTTTGCCGCCAAATCCGCGCGACCACCAAAACCATTTTCCGTTGGACATTTTCAAACTGTCATGCTCGTTGGTGCAGTAAACGCCCGATGACAGACGCTTCAATTGCCCCGGCTCAAACATCTCAAAGTAAGTCGGCAGGTCAATCTCCCGCGCCTTTT
>CAMJHU010000410.1 GCA_946405565.1 uncultured Clostridia bacterium | reverse complement strand
AGCTCATTCTCTCCGACCTCGAACTGGTGGAACGCAAAATCGACCGCTCCAAAAAAGCCATGAAGGGCGACAAAAAATTCGCCGCGGAAGTGGAATTTTTTGAGCGCGTGAAAGCAGTGCTGGAATCGGGCAAGTCGGTGCGCACGATGGAGCTGACCGAGGACGAGCAGGAGATGCTCTCCACCGTCGCGCTGCTCACCGCCAAGAAGGTCATTTATGCCGCCAATCTCAGCGAGGATGATTTTTCGGGCGGGGCAGCCAATCCCTATCTCGAAGCCGTGGAGAAAATCGCCGCCGAGGAAAACAGTGAGGTACTGCCCATCTGCGCCGAGATCGAGGCGGAAATCAGCGGCATGGAGGCGGAGGAAAAGCTCCTGTTCCTCAGCGAGATGGGGCTGGAGGAATCCGGTCTGGATCGTCTCATCCGCGCCGGCTATCATCTGCTGGGACTTATCAGCTTCCTGACGGCTGGTCAGCCGGAGGTGCGCGCATGGACCATCACCCGCGGCACCAAGGCGCCGCAGGCTGCCGGCAAGATTCACTCCGATATCGAGCGCGGCTTCATTCGCGCCGAAGTGATCGACTATGACACCCTCATCGAACTTGGCTCGCTCACCGCTGCCCGCGAAAAGGGTCTGGTGCGTTCCGAAGGCAAGGAGTATGTCATGAAGGACGGCGACGTGGTTCACTTCCTCTTTAATGTGTAATTTTTCATATTTTTTCACATAACGATTGGCACCGCAGCGCGTTTCTTCTCGTAAGAAACGCGCTGCGATTTTTTTGATGGCATCTTCGGAAAAACAAATCTTATAAAACCTATTGACATAATAAGTTTGTTGCGCTATAATGAGCAACGGACAACGATAAGGAGGTTATACGGTTGAACATATATGCGGATAATGCCGCCACGACGGCGATGAGCCAGACGGCGGTGGCGGCGATGCTGCCCTATCTGACCGAATATTACGGAAATCCGTCGAGCCTGTACGCATTCGGACAGCGCTCGAAGGAGGCAATTGAGGAAGCGCGGGCGACCGTGGCAAAGTGTATCGGTGCGGAGCCGAGGGAGATACTCTTTACGTCGGGCGGTTCGGAAGCGGACAACCAAGCCATACGTTCCGCGGCGGCACACGGCGCACGAAAGGGGAAACGCCATATCGTATCGGACGCGATCGAACATCACGCGGTGCTGCACACGCTGAAAAAGCTGGAAAAAGAGGGCTTTGAGGTAACCTATCTGCCTGTACATTCCGACGGTATTGTGCGGGTGGAGGAACTGGCGGCGGCGCTGCGGGAGGATACCTGTCTGGTGACAGTAATGTACGCCAACAACGAAATCGGCACGATTCAGCCCATTCGGGATATCGGCGCGCTTTGCCGCGAACGAGGGATTCTTTTCCACACCGACGCGGTGCAGGCGGTAGGTCATATCCCGGTGAATGTGGCGGAAGATCACGCGGACATGCTGTCCGCCTCGGCACATAAATTCCACGGTCCCAAGGGCGTGGGCTTTCTCTATGTCCGGCGGGGCATACCCACAGTGCCGCTCATCGAGGGCGGCGCGCAGGAACGCGGCAGACGCGCCGGTACGGAGAATGTGGCGGGCATAGTCGCAATGGCGGCAGCGCTGGAAGAATCGACGGCACATATGGCGGAAAACGCCGAAAAAACGGCAGCGCTCCGCAACAGACTGATCCGGGGACTGGCTGAAATTCCCCATTCGGCGCTCAACGGCGACCCGCGGAAACGGCTGCCCGGCAACGTGAATTTTTGCTTCGAGGGAATCGAAGGAGAATCGCTGCTGCTGCTGCTCGACGACAAGGGGATTTGCGCGTCGTCCGGTTCGGCGTGTACGTCGGGCTCGCTCGACCCGAGTCATGTGCTGCTGGCAATCGGCAGGGTACACGATGTGGCGCACGGCTCGCTGCGTCTGACACTCGGCGACGGGACGACCCAAGAAGAAGTGGATTATATCATCCGGTCCGTCAAAGAGGTCGTGACCTATCTGCGGGGATTTTCTCCCGTCTGGCGCGATCTCATCGCCGGAAAAGGCAGCTTTATTCTGTGAGGAGGTATTCTGAATTATGGCATTGTACAGTGAAAAGGTAATGGATCATTTCCGCAACCCCCGCAACGTGGGCTTTATCCCCGACGCGGACGGCGTGGGCGAGGTGGGCAACGCCAAGTGCGGCGATATCATGAAAATGTATCTCAAAATCGACGACGATACCATTACCGACGTAAAATTTGAAACATTCGGCTGCGGCAGCGCGATTGCGTCGAGCTCTATGGCGACGGAGCTGATCAAAGGGCGTTCGGTCTCGGAGGCAATGGCACTCACCAATCAGGCAGTGGCGGAGGCGCTCGACGGACTGCCGGATTACAAAATGCACTGCTCGGTGCTGGCGGAGGAAGCCATTCAGAAGGCACTGGAGGATTATTACAGCCGACGCGATCAAACCAAATCCGAATAGTTTTTTTGACGGAGGGTTATGTCAAAACGGTTTTTTCCCGTTTTTTGGCCAGGGTAAAAGCATTTACTTTTATTAGAAGAAGATGTAAAATAGAGGCATGGATA
>CAMJHU010000409.1 GCA_946405565.1 uncultured Clostridia bacterium | reverse complement strand
CTCCGAAAATCCCTGAAATACGGGATTTCGGAGCTTTTGTTCGTTATTCCCACTCAATAGTAGCAGGCGGCTTACTGGTGATATCGTAAACAACACGATTGATATGCTTGACCTCATTGACGATTCTGTTAGAGGCAGTTTCCAATACGTCGTAGGGGATGCGTGCCCAATCGGCGGTCATGAAGTCGATTGTTTTAACGGCGCGAAGAGCGATGGTATAGTCGTAGGTACGGGCGTCGCCCATGACGCCTACCGAACGCATATCGGTTAGAACAGCAAAGTACTGGTTGATGTCCCTGTCGAGGTTGGCCCAAGCGATTTCTTCACGGAAAATAGCGTCAGCCTCGCGGAGAATATGGAGTTTATCCTCGGTGATTTCGCCAAGGCACCTCACCGCCAAACCCGGACCGGGGAATGGCTGACGATATACCAGATAATCGGGAATACCGAGTTCCCTACCGGCACGTCGCACTTCGTCCTTGAACAGATAGCGCAGCGGCTCGATGATTTCCTCAAAGTCAATGTGTTCGGGCAGACCGCCGACGTTGTGATGGCTCTTGATGTTAGCAGCGTCGCCGGTACCGCTTTCAATGACGTCGGGATAAATCGTACCTTGCACCAGAAAATCGACCTTGCCGATTTTCCTAGCCTCTGCCTCGAATACCCGAATGAATTCCTCGCCAATGATCTTGCGTTTTTTCTCCGGTTCGGTGACGCCTGCGAGTTTGTCGAGGAATTGCTTCTGTGCATTGACACGGATCATATTAATGTCAAACTGTTCCCTGAAGACGTGTTCCACCGAATCGCCCTCATCTTTTCGGAGTAAGCCGTTGTCCACAAAGATACAGGTGAGCTGTTTGCCCACTGCCTTGTGAATCAGTACCGCCGCGACCGAACTATCCACACCGCCGGAGAGGGCGCACAGTACCTTCTTATCGCCAATTTTGACTTTCAGTGATGCAACGGTTTCATCTACAAACGATTCCATCGTCCAGTCGCCTGCGGCTTTGCACACATCATACAAGAAGGAATGCAGCATCATATTTCCCTCAGCAGTGTGCTGCACCTCCAGATGGAACTGCACCGCATACAGGTTGCGTTCTCTGTTTTCCATTGCAGCCACAGGGCAGGCGCCGCTCTGCGCGGAGGAAGTGAAGCCTTCAGGTAGCTTTGCAATGTAATCCGTATGGCTCATCCATACCACGGTCTTTTCGGCTACATTGGCAAAGAGGGGAGAGGTCTTGTCCGGCGTAATCTCCGTCTTGCCATATTCGCGCACGGGCGCCGCCTTGACCTCGCCGCCCAAAAGATAAGCCATGAGCTGTGCGCCGTAGCAAATGCCCAGCACGGGAATACCCAGCTCGAAAATCTCGGAGGAATATCGCGGGGCGTTGTCCTCATACACGCTGTTGGGACCGCCTGTGAAGATAATGCCGATATAGCCTTCCGCCTTGATGTTGTCGATAGGCGTTTTGTAGGGCTTCACCTCGGCATATACCCCCAGGTCACGCACGCGCCGCGCAATGAGCTGGTTATACTGTCCGCCGAAATCCAATACCAGAACCTTCTGATGCTCCACCATATCACGTTCCTTCACTTTGATTTTTGCGTGGAATAGTAAGAAATATATAACTTATTATACAACAAACACGGCACATTTTAAAAGATGTATTTCACCTAAATATTCTTTAACATTCTTCCATAAAATTAGCAATTCCCCATCAGTTCCCGTTCCATGCGCGTGCAGTATCGACTTCCGCGTAAAAACAAAATACAGGGCACGGAACCTCACGCCCTGTATTTTAAATCCAATTATAACGTTACCGTCAACTAATTGCGATACATGACCTCGTCACGTCCCGGACCATTGGACACGATGTCAATTGGAAAGCCGATCTGTCCCTCGATGAATTCCAGATACTTGCGGCAGTTCTCGGGCAGTTCGTCATAGCTGCGAATGCCGCGGATATCCTGCTTCCAGCCCGGAACAGTCTGGAGTACAGGCTTGGC
Organism: uncultured Clostridia bacterium; assembly: GCA_946405565.1. Taxonomy (GTDB): domain Bacteria; phylum Bacillota; class Clostridia; order Oscillospirales; family Acutalibacteraceae; genus RUG762. The sequence goes on along the minus strand of CAMJHU010000409.1, from coordinate 577 downwards.
TTTGGCAAGTAAGTGGGTGACGGGGAATTCGTTGGTAATTTTGCCGTCAATCTCGTAGCCAACGCACACCGGAATCTCGTCCAGATAGCCCAGCACATCGAGATTGGTGAGTGCCACCTTAGTCGTACCCTGTGCCATGCAGCCGTAACGCACCGCTACGCAGTCAAACCAGCCGACACGGCGGGGTCTGCCGGTCGTCGCGCCGTATTCGCCCTTGTCCCCGCCACGCTTGCGAAGTTCCTCCGCCTCGTCGCCGAAGATTTCGCTGACAAATTCACCTGCGCCGACAGCGCTCGAATAGGCTTTGACTACCGTGACAACATCCGCGATTGCCTTTGCGGGAATTCCCGCGCCCACGGTACCATAGCCTGCCAAGGGAGAAGAGGAAGTAACCATCGGATAAATGCCGAAATCGGGGTCTTTCAAAGAGCCTAATTGTCCTTCCAACAGGATTTTTTTATCTTCACGCACTGCCCGCTGCAAAAATTCAAAGGTGTTGGCCACATAAGGCGCAACAATATCGCGGCATCTCATGAGAAAATCATAGATTTCGTGTTCATCAATCGGCGGTTTGTGA
>CAMJHU010000408.1 GCA_946405565.1 uncultured Clostridia bacterium | reverse complement strand
GTCATCATCCGATTCCGCCCGGTCGCGTCTTGTTCTCGGACGCTCTTCCGCTTCCTGGCGGACATCATCCGATTCCGCCCGGTCGCGTCTTGTTCTCGGACGCTCTTCGGCTTCCCAGCGGTCGTCATCCGGTTCGCGAATACCTGACTGCCGATGCGCTCTTTCCCGCTCCATTTCATCCGACATAGCGGTAATATCCAGTCCCAATTCCGCCGCCTTGGTCATTTCGTCGTACTTTCTCAGCCGTCCCTTGACGGAACCGCCCCCTAAACGTACTTTTTCACTGATGGCTTTTTCGGTTTTTGCCAGTGACGCCGCGATATTAGCAGTAGGAATTTCCACATATTCACTCGCGTGTGCCAACAATTTGTTAAAGGATTTCATTTCCTTGGCGTAATCCAGAAAGAACAGCACCAAGGTTCCATAAAAGAGACACACCGAGATTCGTTCCCATAGCCGATGAATCATCATCTTTCGCAGCAGAACCGGTGAATCCAGCGGAATGGCGCGGAACACCCACTTCGATTCCTGCACAATTTTTCGCGATTCCATCCATTCACCAAAACTTGTCCAGTCAAAATCCTTGTCCCACGCAAAAAGCATCTGACTGAAAGAATCCACCATACGGAACGCGGTCAGCAACAGTGCCGCCGCGGCACACAGCGCTCCCAAATATCCCAGTAATGGCACCAGTCGATACTCCATGCAGGACAGTGACAGATTGACAAACACCGCCAGTGCCATTACAAATGCCAGCCATTCCCACAAACTGTCCGCCAACATCTGTTTCATCGTGTCATGCTTCATCCATGAGATTGCGTTGCATACCATCACCAACAATCCCAGCGACGCGACCGACAAACTGATCATCGTATATGCCATACCCATGGAATCTGTGCGGGAAAACACGCCGGCTGTCAGGATGCCCAGCGGCACGATTACGCAGGCAATAAACATCATCGTGCTGCGCAGTGAACCACCCAGACTGGTATGCTCGTAACCGTTCATACGGAAAGCGCACACGCTGTAAAACAGCGCTGCCAGCCCCAGCAGCATAATGGAAGGCTTGAGCAAAAAGCGATGTACCCCGTCCGACGGCGCTATGACATTGCTGTAGTTGTTATCCGCCATACCATTCTCATTCCTCTCCATGTGTTTTTTCGGGGAAACGCGGCATAAGTCATCATTTCCCTAACAAACACAACGTCAGTGCAGGACTTGACGTTGTTTTTGTTCGATGTCCGGTAAAAATGTATCCTCACATTCTTAGGAACTATGCAGAATCGTTCCTTAATCATTATCTTCTTCCGCATCTGCGTTGACAAATACCGCATCGCTTGTCTCCACTGCGTCGAGCGTTTCAAACAGTTCGGATGTCAGATCATCCATCTCCTTTTTGGAGGCTTTCACTTTGGTAATCTCTTCCTCTATCTGCGTGATACGATGCTTCTTTTTCGGGCGCACTCTCTTGGCGCCAGCCTCATCTTCCGTGTCTTCCGGCGACTCATCCGATGCTTCCGGTACGGAAGCGTCCATTCCGCCCGCCTGCTCAGCCAGCACTGCCGCAAAGAAGGGTTCAGACGGTTCCGACTCGGTCGGTACAGGTTCCGATTTCTCGGCAGGCTCAGTCGGTTCAGGTTCCGATTTCTCGGCAGGCTCAGTCGGTTCAGGTTCCGATTCCTCCGCAGGCTCAGTCGGCTCAGCCGGCTCAATCACGATATCGCCCACCGCTGCGGGAATGTTCTCCGGCTCGGCTGAAGGAACAACGGCTTCTTCGGAGGCGGAGATCGGTTCTGCCGCCGCGGATTCAGTCGGCTGTGCTTTCTCTGCCGCTTGAGGCACGGGGGTCTCGGTTTTTTTCTTCGCTTTTTTCTTATCTGATTTGGACTTCTTACGGCGGCTGCCGCTCTCTTCTTCATATTCAATGCGATAGCGTTTGTCACGAATCGCGCTGTCAACCTCGTTAAAGACCTTATCCACCTGATCAATGGCGTTCATAAAGAGGAACCAAATGGCAGCATAAAAGATCGGCGCCAGCGCCAGACGGACAAAATCACACAGTCCCGCACTGTAAAAACCGTCCCCGCCGCCTCTCACCCAAATGCGGGTAATAAAGTAGGCAAGCGGCAGCACCACATTGAAGCCCAATCCGATCAGTGACAACCATTTGAAGGACTGCGCATAGCTTCGGCGAATGACATTCTGATGCAGTACCGTGAGAATAAACATCGCCGCGCACACACAGCAAAGCAGCCACGCAAAATAGAATACATAGAATATCGGTATCGCCGCTGACACCTTGGAATCAGGCTGCCACGCCTTTGCCATACGATACAGCACCTCATAGGCAAGCGTCACATAATAGCCCAGACGGAGATATTCCAGATAGATCAGCGGCTTGGTGCCGAGTTTGGGAATATTTTCGCCACAGTGCATGAAATACACATAGTAAGTCACGATCACCATGCTCAGACTGCACACCAGATCACAGAGAATCAAGCCGTTGGTGAGCGAACTCATGGCGTGACTGCTTTGTCCAAGCAGTTTCATGATGTCGCCGGCAGCGCCCAGAAATCCACTCAACAGAAT
>CAMJHU010000407.1 GCA_946405565.1 uncultured Clostridia bacterium | reverse complement strand
CGCTCGTAAACCGCCTTCTCCACGGTCAGCAAAGGCGTAAACGGCAATTCAAGCAGTTCGTAATTTCTCTTGAGACGGAATGGCCAAACGACGAGAAGCAAACATTTTTTCTTAAAATGAAGTTCTGCTCGGTACTGTCTGCTGTTAATCATTATTTCGCAGCAATGGGTTATCTGTCTACAGGGAAAATCCATATGAATACCGCCCACCCACATATTCATCTTCTGGTCGAGACCTGCAACGCGCTGACCGGCAAACAATTTTCACAAGCACTGGCAGACCTCTCATCATTAAAGTCCTTCGTAAGTTCCCAGCTTATGGTGCACGGGCTTGATGAAATTATCAGGGCGAAAGAAATTACTGAAGAAGAACTTCTCTCAGATGAGGAAGAGGATGATCTGTTTGATGAAGATGATCGGTATGATGATGATTGTTTTGACAGTGACATTTTTGACGAAGCAAACGGGTGGAACTATGGAACAGTGGAACTTCCAGTCGAACAATCGGACAATGAAAATTGTTCGCCAAAAGAAAAAGTCATGCTAACGCGTCCTGTATGCGAAGAACAATGCGGCAAAAAGCAGCTTTACAGACTGATTCCACCCAAGAATCGACTCTATCATTTGCTTGATAACGATGAATAATGAATGATAAAGGAGTGCAGCTTGTTCTGCAAGTTGCACTCCTGGTACTGAAAAAATCATTATTTAGGTTAGTATCACATAAAAATATGTTAAGGAGTGATGACAAATGGATACCACCCCCCAATACACCGTATATACTGTAGTGACTTCATCAGTCAGATCGTATGCTTTCACGGAGGTGCTTTTATGAAGCAGAATGAAGTAAAATCCATCTATAAACCAAGCAACCGCCCAGATCAAGAGGAAAGAAAGAGCAACTTCAACCGTCTGCTCATCACCGTTATCAACTGCGAATTGCGTAATGCGACTGCTTTGCCCGTCAGGAAAAAGCCGCAGGAAGCGCAAGTGACTCACGGAGGTGCGTTGTATCGCTAATCAGAGAGTGGCAATTTATTGCCGACTGTCCGAAGAGGACAGGGATAAGAAGAGCAAGGACGACGACAGCATGAGCATTCAGAACCAGAAGGATATGCTGAATGCGTATGCGATCCATCAGGGCTGGAGTGTTTTCCGCATTTATTCCGACGACAATTACTCTGGCTCCGACAGAAACCGTCCCGAATTCAACCAGATGATAGAGGACGCAAAGGCGCACAAATTCGATATCGTTCTCTGCAAGACACAGTCCCGTTTCACCAGAGAAATGGAGCTTGTGGAAAAATATATACATGATCTATTTCCGCGTCTCGGTATACGCTTTGTCAGCGTGGTAGACAATATCGACACCGATATGGCTGGCAATAAAAAGGCGCGTCAGATCAACGGTCTGATGAATGAATGGTACCTTGAGGATATGTCGGACAGTATCAAAAGCGCTCTGCACAGCCGTATGGAGCATGGTCATCACATCGGTGCGTTCGCGCCTTACGGCTATCGCAAGGATCCCGACAGAAAAGGGCATCTACTGATTGTCGAGGAAGAAGCCGAGGTTGTCCGCATGATATTTGCGCTGTATAATCAAGGCATCGGCAGAACACAGATCGCACGCACGCTCAACGAACGGAATATTCCCAGTCCGTCGGAACGTCTGCACAGACAGGGAGCGATGAGAAAACCTGTCGGTAAATCAAAGGTGACACTGTGGAAGTACTCCTCAGTCAGCGCGATTCTGGAAAATGAGGTTTACATAGGGAATCTGGTGCAAGGCAAAACCTATCATCCCACTTATAAGGAATGCCATTCCATCCCCGCGCCAAAAAGCAAGTGGATTCGTGTGGAGCACACCCATGAAGCCATCATTGATATGGATACATGGAATCTCACCCGTCAACTTTGGAGCAGGAGGAGCAAACCCTGTTATGTGGGCAAAAACGCCATTTCGTGCGGAACCGAAACGGCAAACGAAAACGGTGTAAATCTGTTTTCGGGAAAATTGGTCTGTATACACTGCGGGTATCATATGTGCATGGCGTATAACAGACACAAGCGGTATTACCGCTGTTCTACCCGTAAATTTGACAAAAACGCCTGTGACGGGGCAACTATCTTTGAAAGCACACTCAAAAACGCGGTGCTTGCCGAATTCAAAAGGCATGTCGCCGCCTATCTGGACGAATCAACGGTAGAAAACGGTGTCACGGTACGCGATGATTCCCAAACAAGGCTTTCACTGCTGAAGAAGTCCATCAGCGATTTAGACAAACGGATTGCGGATTGTGATACCTATGTCAAAAACTTGTATATCGACAAAATCAAAGGCAGTATTACGGAGGATTGGTTTCTGAGTATGTCGGAGCAGTTCCGTCAGGACAAAGAAAATCTGATAAAGGAACGTGAACGCACCCAAGAGGAAATTGCCATTCTCGAAGAAATCATTCGCACCGCACGCTCCAAGCACGAGATCATTCGCGAATACATGACATTCGATGAACTGACCAAGCCGATGGTCGATATCCTGATTGACAAAATCGAAGTAGGCGGCAGTCGGGACAATCGGATGATCCAAATCTACTGGAAT
>CAMJHU010000406.1 GCA_946405565.1 uncultured Clostridia bacterium | reverse complement strand
TGCATCTGAGTTCGTCGGTCAACGGCGCAAGGCGTTCACAACGATCCTCGATACAGGTCACATAAAATATTTCGCCGCAGAAGAGATCTTCAAAGCGATCCAAGGGAAGCATTCTGTCATCCTCCGCACGGCTCTTCAGATAGTGCTGCATCCCCAAACTTTCTGAGCCGCGCTGCCAGAGAACCTTTTCTTCGCCATCCAGAAAGGTGTAGACCAGCGGCGACACACCAAAGTGCCTCAGTTCTTCCTGTATGAGTTCGATCTGTGCGTCATCCAATCCCTGAATTTCGATTATTTCCCCGGTTTCAGGCTGCTTGATACAGGCGCCGTTATAGGTAATCACCGGGATTTTCAGTGCCAGACCACGGGTAAGCGTCATCGCTGAATTTAGAGAACGCGCCGTCGCATAGGTAAAGTTGACGCCGCTTTTCACCACAAAATTGATGGCATTGACCGTAAATGGGGACAATTGCGTATCGGAACCAAACAGCGTACCATCCAGATCCGATATAACCATGGTTTTCAAACAATATCACTCCAGTGAGATTTTAGTTATATCATCATAAACCGTTATATACAGAAATATCATGAAAGGATCAGCAATTTATGATATCATTAGGGAACATAAGCATACAAGGCAAGGCGGTTCTCGCACCTATGGCGGGCGTAACCGACCGTGCCTTCCGTGAACTTTGTATGGGTTTCGGCGCTGCTTTCTGCGTCAGTGAAATGGTCAGTGCCAAAGCCTTGACCATGGGGGATAAAAAAACCGCTGGTCTTCTCAGCATCTCTCCCGCAGAACAGCCCATGGCGATTCAGCTCTTTGGCTATGACCCCGCTACCATGGCAGAAGGCGCCCGCATAGCCGTTGCCTGCTTGCCCGTCGCACCTGCCGCCATTGATATCAATATGGGCTGTCCCGCGCCCAAAATCGCCAACAACCACAGTGGCAGCGCCCTGATGAAAGACCCGGCTCTCTGCGGTCGCATTGTGGAGGCTGTCGCCTGTGCGGTGGAACTGCCTGTGACGGTGAAAATCCGCAAGGGCTGGGATGCGGACAGCGTCAATGCCGTGGAAGTGGCGAAAATCTGTGAATCTGCCGGCGCAAGAATGATTGCCGTTCACGGACGCACCCGTGAACAAATGTATGCGCCGCCCGCCGACTGGAACATCATTACCGCTGTCAAGCAGGCGGTTCACATTCCTGTCGTGGGCAACGGTGACATCTATTCCGCACGCGACGCTATGCAAATGATGGAACAAACCGGCTGCGACCTCGTGATGGTGGGACGCGGCGCAATGGGAAATCCCTGGATATTTCGTGAAATCAACGCGCAGTATGCACTCGGACGCCCGGTTTCACCGCCCGGTCTTTACGAGCGGTTAAGCGTGATGAACCGCCATATCATCCGTCTCTGTGCCTACAAAGGCGAACCGATCGGCATGAGAGAAGCCCGCAAACATACCGCGTGGTATATGAAAGGTCTGCGTGGTGCGGCACGGCTGCGCGTGCTGTGCGGTGAGCTGCGCACGCTTGACGATATGAAGCGTCTGACGCAGGCTGTCATTGAGGAAAACGATCCCGATGCTGCTTCCCATCTCCTCTAATCTCCGTTATGAGGATATAAAATCGCACTGCACTGATCTGCTTGCTAACCGATCGGTACAGTGCGATTTTTCTGCGTCTGTAGGTTTCGATCAATCATCCTTGTGCTCGGTCACTTTCACCACAGCAAACGATGCCACAATGACAGCCATAAATACACCGGCACCTATAATGAAGATCTGTGAATCCTTTAACATATGAATCTGGATTTTTGAAGCGTCATTTTCCAGTTCCTGCGGGGATTCCTCATTGATGTATCCGACATTCTCGGAAGCAGAATTAGACTGCGCATTCACATCCACGACATCGGGCTTAAGCTGTTTGGTATAGGTATAAATCATAATGATCGCTACTAGCATAATGATCGCAGAAAATGATGCCAAAACCGCAAACTTCTTCTTGTTGCTGTTGCTCTTCTTTTCCTTCATCGCAAACACGTTCCTTTCCATATTCTAATCTAAATAATAGTATAACACATTTTCCTCTGAATTTCAACTGCTTTTTTCCATTGAATCGCTGAATTATCGCATTTTTTTTAGGTGGAGTGAACAGTATCGGACTTTCTCCATCCACATGACAGAAGACTTGCGATGGCGGTCATTTGATTATTCCGGACGTTCGCCCTGCTGCCGCTTCTCACGTATTTGCAAATAGTTGTCATAATAATCATTCATGCTTTTTTGCATTTCATCTTCCCGACGAGCCGTACGGGACGGTCTGGCTGCCGATTCACTGCGACTGCTCCTACGGCGCTGTCCCCCGCGTGCCGCCTGACGTTTCCGCCGCTCTTCCATCAAATAACGTTCTTCCTCCGTCAATTCCTCGTCATCCGATTCCGCCCGGTCGCGTCTTCTTCTCGGACGCTCTTCCGCTTCCCAGCGGTCATCATCCGATTCTTCCCGGCTGCGTCTTCTTCTCGGACGCTCTTCCGCTTCCCGGCGGTCATCATCCGATTCCGCCCGGTCGCGTCTTCTTCTCGGACGCTCTTCCGCTTCCCAGC
>CAMJHU010000405.1 GCA_946405565.1 uncultured Clostridia bacterium | reverse complement strand
CAATCTCAAGCCCTACGACACGACCTTCGCCGGACTGTTTTCCACGGTGGAGAACAGGGCACGAAGTACGCACCACCGCCGACGGCAATCTCAAGCCCTACGACACGACCTTCGCCGGACTGTTTTCCACGGTGGAGAACGCTGCCGTATCAAATCTGCACCTGACCGGCGCGGAAATCTCCGTCCAAAACGACGGGAGCTGCTTCGCGGCACTGCTGGCGGGCTATGTCAGAAACAGTACCTTCTCCGGCTGTTCGGTTGAGGGCTGCGTCAACATGATCAGCAAGGGCGTCAACGTGGGCGTGGGAGGACTGGCGGGCTACGGCATCTCGGATTTTGACGGGTGCCGCGCCGACGCCACGCTGTTCTTTGAGGACCGGCGCACCGGGTCACGCTGCGAACAGTTCATGGGCGGATTGCTCGCGAGCGGCACCGGTCATTTCACCGACTGCATGATCCGCATTGACGGCTATGATTCCTGTCACGGCTATGTCCACAACGGCGGTCTGACCGGGATGTATTTCAACGGAGAACCGGACTGGCGGGCAGGGCGGGTCAATCGGAATTTTGTGGAAGGACAGATTTCATTCTTTGAGGATAACCCCGACCGCCGTGCCTATTGCGCCGCTTACATCGGTGAACGGCTTGATCCCCCGATTGAGATGACGGACAATTCCCAGCAGTTCACCCGGAATGAATCTACCGACTATACCACGGTACTGCGTCCGGAAAAATGTGACGAGCCGCAGTATCGGGTCGGCGTCACTCCGCCCACCTGTACCCAATGGGGCTATACCACCTATCTCTGCCAGACCTGCGGGCATACATGGCGCGAGTCATTTACCCCGCCCCGCCACATCAAACCGCACTGGGAAACCGTCATTCCCCCCACTACGTCCAAGGAAGGTCTTCGCCGCCAGACCTGTACTGCCTGCGGCGCACTGCTGGCGGAAGAAAGTCTTCCCCCCCTACCGGAAAAATCCTCCGGCATACGGAACCATCTCCCGATTGCCATATGGCTGTCTCCGGCGGCAGTGCTGCTTGCAACAGGCGGTCTTCTGATATTCAGGAAAAAGCGGCAGCGTAAGCCCGCATCACAAAAATAAAAAAAAATAAAAAACTCAAAAAAATTTTTCTGTTTTTTAAGTTATTTTAAGTTTGCCCGATTACAATAATGCCATAAGGTCAAGGGAATACAGAAACAACATTCCCACAAACCAATACCAAACCACTATCCACAACTTAAGCACTCCCCCAGTCAGCTACGCTGACAGCCCCCTCAAAGAGGGAGCCATTTTTCGCCTCCCTCTCTGAGGGAGGTGGCACGCCGCAGGCGTGACGAAGGGAGTTTATTTCCCTAAGTTGTGGATAGTGAATACCAAACGGAATGGGTGATCGAGACATGAAAGATTTCTTCAAAAAACCTTTTGTTTACGCGACGGTATTTGCCGTCACGCTGACTTCGCTCAACGCGTATGTACTGCTCAAAACCTTTCTGATTCCGTCGGTGCAGACCGTCGTTTCGGAGACAGCGGAAACATCCGAGCAGTCACCGCTCGAACGCATCGACAACGGTGAGAATAACCAGGAGCATTCCCGTATGGAAAGGCACAAGCCCGGTTCCCACAGTGCCGACGGCAGCGGGCGATCTTCCCGCCGCACACGTCCCAGCGGCGGCAAAAAAAGCAAGGGCAGCCGGAATGGCAGTTCCTCTTCTGACAGTTCCGGCAGTTCGGACAGTTCAAAAGGCAAAACGCAGAACAGCGATAACACACAAACCAACGACAATGCCCAAAGTAATGAAACCATTCAGAAAACACTGACCGATACCTCCTACTCGGACGGAAAAATTTCCGTTCAGATCAATACCGTGAGGTCGAATGATACGACGGTCTACATCGCGGACGTGCAATTGTCCTCCGCGGCGTATCTCAAGACCGCCCTCGCACAGAACGCCTTCGGGCGCAACGTCACCGAAAAGACCTCCGCTATCGCCTCCGATCACAACGCTATTCTCGCGATTAACGGCGATTACTACGGCGCGAACAGTCAGGGTTATGTCATCAAAAACGGCGTTCTCTACCGCGACACCGTCCGCAAGAGTTCCGACAGCGAGGATCTGGTCATTTATCGCGACGGTTCCTTCGGCATCATCAATGAAAAGGACGTCACCGCGCAGCAGCTTCTCGACAGCGGCGTCTACAACCTGCTGTCGTTCGGTCCCGCACTGGTACAGAACGGAAAAGTGACTGTTTCCGAAAACGACGAGGTGGGACGCGCGATGGCAGACAATCCCCGCACGGCGATCGGCATCATCGACGACCTGCACTATATTCTGGTGGTGTCCGACGGCAGAACCAATGAAAGCGAAGGGCTTTCCCTCTATCAGCTGGCACAGCTCATGCAGCAATACGGCTGCAAAACCGCTTATAATCTCGACGGCGGCGGTTCCTCCACGATGGTCTTCAACGGTCAGGTGGTCAACAACCCCACCACCAACGGCAACAGAATTTCAGAAAGGGCAGTGAGTGATATTGTTTACATCGGCTATTAATCAGAACAAAAAGATTTATCCTATCGGAGAATCCCTCGCGGTGAGGGAATCCACCGACG
>CAMJHU010000404.1 GCA_946405565.1 uncultured Clostridia bacterium | reverse complement strand
TTTCCGTCTATACGGTCGTCGAAGTCAGGAGTGTCATTATTATAATCGCCGTAACGGTCGTATTCGCTGTCCGGAACGCCGTCTTCTGCCTGGTAGTATTCATAGGAATCGTCCTGATAGCCGCCGTCGGGTGAATCGTCAAAAAAGGTATACTGTTCCTGCTTTTGGGGTGGTGGTGCAGGCTTTTTCTGATTCATCATGTAATCTGCAATGATGATGACTGCCATCAGCAGAAATCCGATGGCGACGGCGGTGAGGGCAATGGCGCCTCCCGCCTTGGCAATCGCGTCAATCAGAATGCCCAGAATGGAGATGACCACAAACACCAGAAAAATAGCCGCCAGTTTACGCTTTTTGGGGTCGATATCCCTGAGAACCGGTATCTTTTCAAAAAGCGAATCAAAGAAATTCATAATATCGCTTCAACCTCCGTCTTTGCGCCGCGCAGGATTGCACCGGGTCATATGGGCGACACGGGTGCGGCGGCATTGCTGACATTCGATCAAAATAAACTAACCAATATTATAACGCACATGACATTTCAATGTCAATTCCATAATTGTAAATGAGTTAAAAATTCGCGGTGAATTTGGAATAATTTTACAAATATTTCATAATGAATGAAAGGGGAGGGGAATAATGCTTCCGTGGCGTCTGGTTGCCCATCGGAGATTTTTGTGCAGCCATTGACATTGCGGGCAAATTGGCATATAATTCTATGTAGCGCGGGTGGCGGATCATTGATCTGCGAACCTGATGCCAAACAGATTTTTTTAAGAAAGGTGAAGTGAACCAATCATGGGTGTTTTGGAAGATGTAGTAATGAATGCGAAATCAGCAGCCACGACGGTTGGCAAGCACGCGGAACGTCTGGTAGATATTTCCAAGCTGCGTGTCAACGCGGCGGAACTCAACGGAGAGATTGCCAAGAAGTATGAGGCGCTGGGGCGTCTGGTATACGATTCTGTCAAGGCGGATGCCCGCCCCGAGGGGTTGGTAGATGAATATGTCGAGGCGATTGACGTTCTCTGCAAGAAGCTGGACGAGGTAAATGAAAAGATCAACATACTTCGCAACAAAACGGCGTGTCCGATCTGCGGTGAACAGAACGCCGAAGGTGCGATTTTCTGCAGCCACTGCGGCGTCAAGCTCAAGTACAACGATGCTGCTGCGGAGCCGGACGCGGCGCCGGAGACGGCTCAGTCTGAGGAACAGGTGCAGTAAGAAATCCACAGATATGGGAACACTATAAACACAATAAAGAATGAATGATGGGAGCTGTTAGCTTGGCGGAAAGCAACAAAATCAAGAGAAAACGGGGCGGTTCAAGAGGTCAGTCGTTGGTGGAAGGTGCCGCCATACTGACCTTTGGCACGATTCTGGTCAAGGTAATCGGCGCCATCTTCAAGATTCCGCTGGGAAATGTCATCGGTGAAGCGGGCATGGGGTATTTTTCAGCTGCCTATGCGCTGTATCTGCCGGTTTACACGCTGTCGGCAGCCGGATTCCCTTCCGCACTGTCGCGTCAGGTCGCTGAAAACATCGCTATGGGGCGCTATAAGGATGCACGCAAGGTGCATCGGGTGGCGCAGCGCGTATTTCTTGTCACGGGAATTTTGGGCTTTCTTGCCATGGCGGGGGGTGGATTTGTCTATATTCACTTTGTAGATCCCGATTCGATCTACAGTGTGCTGGCGATGAGTCCGTCGGTATTTTTCTGCTGCATGATGGCTTCATACCGAGGATATTATGAAGGACTGCGCAATATGACGCCTACGGCGGCTTCACAGGTAATTGAGGCGCTTGGCAAGCTGTTTATCGGTCTGGGACTCGCCGTCGGCATTATGAAGTACGGCGAGTACACGTTCCACACCAGTCTGACCGCCTATGGCGCGACGGTCAATACGTTAGAGGAAGCACATATCGCGAGTTATCCCTATGCGGCAGCCGGTTCTCTGGCGGGTATCGCGCTGGGTTCCCTTTTTGGATTGGGTTATTTAATTGTACGTCATCAGCGTCTGGGCGACGAGATCACCGAGGAAGAATTGGCAGGGTCTCCTGTCCCGCACAGTGCCGGAGAGATTCTTCGGAATTTCTTCACGATCGGCATCCCGATTGCGATGGGCGTGCTGGTGCTGAACGTCACCCAGATTATCGATGCCATTACCATTCAGAACCGTCTGGATGGGATTGACCCTCAGATTTTGCGGGGCATCTATGGACCGCTGCTTCAGGGCGTTACGGACGAAAAGATTCCGAATTTCCTCTATGGTGCTTATAATTTCGGGATTAATCTCTACAATCTGGTGCCTTATATCACACAGGCACTGGGTGTATCGGCGCTGCCCACTTTGGCGGCGGCATGGGCGGTTCATCGCAAATCCAAAATCCACAGCAGCATCAACTCGGTTATCAAACTTTCGGTGCTGATCGGATTCCCTTCCGGATTGGGTATCTGCGCTCTGGCGGGTCCCATTCTCGAATTGCTGTATCCGGGCAAACCGGCGGCGGTTATCGCGGTTCCCATGCTGCGTGTATTGGGTGTCATGGTGCTGTTCGGCGCGTTGGTAACCCCTATTAACAGTATGCTTCAGGCGGTAGGACGGCAGAAGGTG
>CAMJHU010000403.1 GCA_946405565.1 uncultured Clostridia bacterium | reverse complement strand
TTTTAATTTCGACAGGGCTTCGGGATTGCTGAGAACCGATTGCAGAATGTCTCCGATGTTGTCCATGAGAGCGCGTGACCTCCTTTGATGGTATGATGGCATGAGGTAAATGAAAGGACGGGGCATCAGGAGCGCAGCATTCGGAGGAGTGCCTGCGCCTGCGGGGTGGAGAGCAGCTTGCGGGCGGCGTCCGGATCGCTGAGGACGGCGCTGATTTTTTCGATATCGCCGTCGCTGAGAGAGTTGAACGCGGCGGCAACGGCAGGATTCTGCGCGGCGGCATGGCGGATCTGATCGCCGGCGGCGCCGGTGTTCATACCGAGTTTCCGGGTGAGCGCGTCAATACGGGCATCTCTGGCGGTGGTTTCCCTTTGATTCATACGGCTTCTTCCTTTCGGTTGGTTAGGAACTATGCAGAAATAATTGATACATTTCAATTGCTGAAACACACAAGCATACTCTAATTTTCAGGCAAAAATGACTGATTAAATTCTGCATAGTTCCTTAGTAAAAAATATGCGCGCCCATTGCATCATATGCTATGATGTACGCGGGTCGCCTTTACATACTATGCGGTAACTGCCGCGGATGAAAAATGAAAAGAGAAAGTAGGAGAGAATCATCATGAAAGTATTGGTCATATCCGACAGCCACAACCGTCCCGATCTGGTGGAGATTTGTCTGCGGCAGAACGAAGCAGCGGAAGCGGTGCTGTTTCTGGGCGACGTGGTGACCGACATTGAGAAGATGCCGGCGAAGTTTCCGGAAAAACAATTTCATTTTGTGCGCGGCAACTGCGACTGGCGGGACGATTATCCCAATACCCGCTGCATTTCACTGGACGGAGTCACGGTGTTTATGGCGCACGGTCACACACTGGGCGTCAAGTACGGTCTGACGACACTCATGTCAGTGGCGCGGCAGAATGAGGCGCAGATTTGTCTCTACGGGCATACCCATTCGCCGTACAACCAATATCACAACGGGCTGTATGTGATGAATCCCGGTTCACTGTCGGAGCCGCGCAACAGCAGCCGCCCGAGCTTCGGGCTGATCGACATCGTGCCGCAGGGAATCGTGACAAACATTGTCGAATTCCATCCCTTTCGCCGCTGATTTTTGTTAATTACAAAAATAAATCGAAAATTTGTAGAAAATCACGATGAAAAATCATGAAAAAAATGTGAACTTTTGATTTACTTTTTTGTCAAAAGGTTTTATAATATAGTCATAATGGCAGGGATATGGAGTAGAAACCATTTGTTTTTTCCGGATGATCACAAACCGTTCCGTCCATTCGGAAGCAAAGGAGGAGAACCGCTTGAGAAAATATCATATGAGCGGCGTGGAGCATATCCATATGATGCGGCGTGTCCCACGAAGCTACGATATGACGCGTACTCATATTATGCACCGGGGCGTCAACCGGCACGTGGATGTCGTGCTGAGATGCGCTCCGAAACATTTTAAGAAAAAGAAGGTTCCGGTCAGCATTATCAGGAACGAGAAGAAAGCCGAAGTGGCGCGGATTCGCGTCGGCGCGCGTTTGGGCTATGTAGCGGTGCGCAAGGCGACCAACGAGGCTTATGAAAAGGATCGCCGCAAGGTAGTGCGTGCCTATGAGATGACCTACGGCAAGCCTTTCGCCGCGGGAAAAATCCTGATACGCGATATGAAGTCGCAGCTTGCGACCATGGCAAAGCAGAGCGCCGATTATATCGACGAGCGGCTGCCCGCCGGTCCGACCGTGACCGTCGCGACACAGGCGGCTGCCGTGCGGCATGACGGCCTGAAACAGCCGCCCGTTCCGCCAAAGCAGCAGGAAGCGCCGCTGCCGCCCTTCCCCGACGTACCCGACGCGTCCGCACCCAGTGCCGCGACATTAAGCCCGGAGGTAGACAACATTCTCAAAAAGGGCGGTTACAAACGTCCCAGACAGACCCCGGAGAATCCCTATGCGTCGGATTATCTCAAACAGGCGTCGGATTACGAATTCCGCAGCCTGATGGATTCGCTCGAGCATTCGCTCGACGAAACCCGCCGCAGATACACCGTTCCGCCCGTCCCCGAACCCACCCAAGCGGATACTCAACCGGCATTCGCGCCGCTGGAAACGCCCATCGGCAGAGAAACGCCGCCGCGTGAACCGTCGGATGACCGTATCGTGCCGCCGGAGCAGCCGTTCACCTATGACGCCCCCTTGCCGGAGAACGACGGAGCCTTCCGCCCGGCACTGGATTTCTCGACCGGCGGACAGCATTATGAGCCGTATCAGCCAGAGGACGATTTGTTTGACCGTTCCTTTGACGGGGAGGAAACCGCGCAGCCGTGGGAGGAACCCGTACAGGAAGGACAGGAGGAAGAAGAAGGCGGGTTTGATGTGTCGCGCTATTTCTCGGACGAGGAATTCGACACGCCGTCCTCTCCGGCTTCCTATCCGGACGAAGAAGAAGAAGAGGAAATGCCGTGGCGTTTGTCTGACGGAAGCGGGGACGGCGATTCAGTCGATGAGGCGGTAGATTTTGAGATGCCCCCGCTGTACGCCGACGGAGAGGAAGAGGAATACACACCGCCCGCGGAAGATTTTTCCGAAAGCGAAGACGAGAGTTACACCCCGC
>CAMJHU010000402.1 GCA_946405565.1 uncultured Clostridia bacterium | reverse complement strand
GCTTGCCATCACCGGTCAGCCGTCCAACGCGACCGGCAAAAAAGGCGACACCGTCCAATTTACCGTGACCGCCAAAGGTCCCGGCATCACCTGGCAGTGGCAGCTCTCCGACGATCAGGGCAAGACGTGGCGCGACAGTTCGACCAAGGCGGCGACCTACTCCGCCACCCTCAGCGACAAGAACAACGGACGCTTTGTCCGCTGCGTCGTCACCGACAAGTACGGCAATGCCGTCAAGTCCGACGCCGCGAGCATGAAGATCAAATAACGACTGACCGCAGAAAAGGAGTTGTATTGTATGAATAAACCCCTCAAAACCCTGCCGCTGGCATTGGTATTCGCCCTGTTTGCGATGTTCTTCCCGCTGTGCCGAACAACAGGAGCCACCGGAAACACCGTCTATGCCGCTGCCGGTGCCGCGAATGTCTCTCTCAAAATCATTGCCCAGCCTTCGCCTGTCACCGCCAAAGACGGCGCGCCTGTCACCTTTACGGTCAAGGCATCCGGCGAGAAACTGACGTACCAGTGGCAGCTTTCCGATGATCAGGGCAAGACGTGGCGCAACAGCAAGGCAACCACTGCCGCCTATTCCACCACCCTCAGCACCGCCAACAGCGGACGCTATCTCCGCTGTATTGTCTCCGACAAGTACGGCAACTCGCTCAAATCCAACGCCGCCTATATGAAAATCACCTCGCTTGCCATTACGGGGCAGCCTCAGTCTGTCACCGCCAAAAATGGCGATTCCGTCACCTTCACCGTGAAGGCAAAGGATCCGGGTATCACCTATCAGTGGCAGCTCTCTGACGATCAGGGCAAGACGTGGCGCAACAGCAAGGCAACGACCGCCGCCTATTCCACGACCCTCAGCACCGCCAATAACGGACGCTATCTCCGCTGCATTGTCACGGACAAATACGGCAATTCCGTCAAATCCGACGCCGCCTACATGAAAATCACCTCCCTGGCGATTACCGGTCAGCCTGCCAATGTCACCGCCAAAAAGGGAGCCTCTGTTTCCTTTAAGATTACCGCCAACGGTCCGGGCATTACCTACCGCTGGCAGCTTTCCGACGATCAGGGCAAGTCCTGGCGCGACAGTTCCGCCAAGTCCGCACAGTACTCCGCGACGCTCAGCGACACCAACAACGGACGTTATCTCCGCTGCGTGGTCACGGACAAATACGGCAACTCCCTCCACTCCAAAGCGGTTTATATGAAAATTTCTTCCTCCGGGCAGAACGGTTCTTCCGGTCAGCAGGGCGGCTCCACGATCCAGAGTGACGCGGACGGCACCGTCTGGATTACCCAGAACGGCAGCAAATATCATACCGACAAAAACTGCTCCCGCATGAAGAATCCCATCAAAGTCACCGTCGCCCATGCCAAATCCTTGGGATACACCCCCTGCAAAAAATGCTGATGATCTGACAAAGGCAGCGTATCCTCTCACCATTTTTCCCCCGCGCGACAGATATGGTATCGCGAATTTCTGCGATAAAATATCTGTCGGCGACGGGGGCTTTTTTTTGGTTGATTTTTACAATGCCATATGGTAAAATGAAGGTGACGCCATGTACGGTTTATCTCATATCAAAAAGGAGGATTTTTATCATGGGACTTTTCGGCAATTTGTTTGAAAAAAAATACTGCTCCGTCTGCAACGGCGAAATCGGTCTGCTCGGCAACCGTAAGCTGGAGGACGGCAACCTCTGCAAAAACTGCGCTGCAAAGCTCTCGCCCTTCTTCAGCGACCGCCGCAGCAGCACCGTCGCGCAGATTCAGGAACAACTCGCCTACCGCGAAGCCAACAAGCAGGCTGTCGCCGCGTTCCACACCACCCGCTCCTTCGGCTCCGATACCAAGGTACTGATCGACGAGGACGCGCGGAAATTCATGGTGACAAGCGCCCGCAATCTGATTGACGCGAACCCCGATGTCATCGATTTTTCTCAGGTGACCGGCTGCGACCTTGACATCGACGAAGATCGTGACGAAGAACAACGCAAGGATGCGCAGGGCAATTATGTGAGCTACAATCCTCCGCGCTATACCTTCCGCTATGATTTCAACGTCATCATCCGGGTCAATCACCCCTATTTTGACACCATCAGATTCCAGCTCAACGACACGAGTGTGGAGACCAATCCCGACAATCCCCTCGCCGTCATGAACAAGCCCGACCCCCAGTCCTGTCAGGATTACCGCGAGTATGAAGCCATGGGCAGAGAAATCAAGGAAATTCTGCTCAATGCCCGCCAGACCGTGCGTGACGAAGCCAAGGCAAAGTCCGCGCCCAAAATCGCTATGCAGTGTCCGCTCTGCGGCGCAACTACCACGCCCGATGAACACGGCTGCTGCGAATACTGCGGCGGCGCTATCACGAAATAAGCATTCTTTTGTTTTCGCTCAATCCAACAGCCCTGAAAGGTGCGGCTTTGAAAACCGTTCCTTTCAGGGCTGTCTGATTGGAAAAAATACTTGAAAAAAATAAAAAATAAAAAACTGCAACATTCTCACCGCGTCATCTGTATCTTATACAGAACGGTCGGATACAAACCGGTCGCCAACATTGGAAAGACTTCCTTTCCAATGTTGGCGACCGGTTTGTATCCGACCGTTCAGACGTGT
>CAMJHU010000401.1 GCA_946405565.1 uncultured Clostridia bacterium | reverse complement strand
ATACCATGTTATGATGATATGGGCTTTTCCCTTGGTGGCAAGTATCCTGTATTTTGACAAAAAGCTGATGAATTTCACCACATTCATTTCCATTGTGGGCATTGTCATCGGTCATTATCTGGCTGCCACGTTCCTCTGTCTGGGCGACGACCCGCTCCGCACGGTTCCCGCCGCTATGATCTACGGTGCGCTTCCCCGCACGATTTTCTTCCTGTCGATTGCCTACATCGCCCGTCAGGTTGCCCGCAAGTCCTCCAAAATGCTTACCGACACCGTGGATAATTCCAATGAAGTCGGTCGTATGACCGGCGGTATCCAGATGGTGATGGATCAGACCCAGAATATGATGAACACCCGTGACATCAAGTCGCTTGCCAAGGCGATGGCGCCAAGCATCTGCACCCTCATGGCGTCTATGCTGGAACTGGATAAGGACAGCATTAAAAACGGTATTGTCAGTCTGCTCGACGGTGACCGCTTCTATACGGTAGATACCACCGGCAGTCCTGTGGATCTCGCCCGCGATCTTGGCGACGAAATCGGCTTCGAATTCTGCAACGCCCGCTTCAAGCTCAGCAAATTCATCAACGGCGCCACCAGTTTTGCCGAGGTGCGCGAAGGTTTTGTCAATCTCAAATTCTACAATCGGGGCGAGCTGAAGGGTTTTGCCGTCTTCAAACAGGACGTGGATTCTGACGATTACAGCATGAAGGAAGTGCTGAATATCTTCACTTCCGGTATTACCAATATTATCAATAACACCATGCTGACATACGATATGTTCCGCACGCAGGAGCAGCTTGCTTATTCGCTGGCTCTTGTTTCGGAGAATTCTTCTCAGGAAACCGGTCAGCACATCCGCCGTGTTTCGGAGTATGCCAGAGTCATGGGGCGCTTTATCTGCGAAACCGAGGAACAGCTCGAAACCTTCCGTATTGCCGCGATGCTGCATGATATCGGCAAGCTCATGATCCCCAAGGAGATTATCGAAAAGCCGGGTCGTCTCACCGCTGAGGAATTCGGCGTCATGAAGAAGCACGTCATCTACGGTCGCGATATCATCGGTACCGCGCCGGGTGAAGTCATGGAAATGGCAAGGCATATCATTCTGCACCATCATGAGCGCTGGGACGGCACGGGTTATCTTGGTGTATCCGGCGAGGATATCGACCAGTTTGCCCGCTATGTATCGGTATGCGACGTTTTCGACGCTTTGCTCAGCCGCAGAAGTTACAAAGCGCCATGGCCCGCACAGAAGGTGTACGAGGAAATCACTTCCCAGAGCGGCAGACAGTTTGATCCCGCTGCGGTGGAGGCATTCAAGAAATGCTATGTTGAGATGCTCAAAATACGCGATCAGTTCCCCGATGACGATCAGGATGAGGTACTGCTGGTCTCCGACGAGCCGCTTCAGCAGTCAGGTCCTGCTTCCCAGAATCAGGGTGGTCAGTCCGCTCAGGATCGCCGCAAGCAGCTTCCCAAGATCGACGTGGATCCCTCCATCGTCACCCCCATCTCGCTGTAAGCGATTTACACCAGCCACAACAAAAAACGTCTGCTGTTTCTTCCGGAACCGCAGACGTTTTTTTTCGTGTGTTAGGAACTATTCTGCATCGTTCCTTAATGGAAAAAATCAGCATTCCACGATCAGCCGGGCAGTCATATCGACGCCGCATGGCTGAACCGATGGCGTCATCAGTCCCCAGAGATCATCGGCATGACATTCCAGCCGATAGAGGTTTTGCGCCTCCGTGGAAAGCGCAGCCACATGCTTATAGGAGGAAATCATGGGCAACTTGGGGTGGGCATTCGCCAGAAGTGCTCGTCCCTGCGCATTCATTCCCAAAATCCGGAGATAAGGCACCGTCTGCGCATGAGACGCGCGAATTCCCAGAAATGCCGACAGCACTATCCGCCGGATACGGGCGTGGCTGTAACGCTTGGATTTTACAGCGGCATAGAGTTCCTCCAGCGAACCGGCTGTCCTCGTACACGCATAAAGACGGTTTTCCAGCCCTTCCGACACATCGGGCAGGAGCGCCATCTGCTCACGGGTCATGGAACGCAGACGAGACAAAATCGCCCGTTCACATCGTTTCAGATCAGCGGGAGCACTCCCCTTCTCCGTTGCCGTACCCAGCCATTCCCACGACGCGGCAGGAACATAACGCCTCGCCGCCTCATCGGTCTGCCGGAGCATATCCCGCACGGCGGTTGCCGAGGCAAAATCTCCCACCGTTGCCACCGCGTCGTGTGCCGCTCCGCTGCGCGTCACCCCCAGCGGGCGTATCGGCGACGCGATCCGACGCAGGGCGCGGATATATTCCACCGCGAGGGTATTGTTGGGCAGACAGAGCAGCGCGGCAATATCGTCGCCGTAGAGCGTCCGCACCGCTTCGGTACGCGCCGCCGCAAAACTCTTCCCCTCCGCGAGCTTCTCCGCTAGGAGCGGCTTGACGGCATCGTCCGAAACCGCGTCGGCTGCCTGCATCAGTGCGGGAACATCGCCGCATTCCATCCCGAAGCCGAGAATATCCACGCATCCCAGCGCATCCGCCAGCGCTACACCCCCCCGCGCAAAGGTTTCCACGCCGGCACAGGCAAAGGGCAGCGGCAGCTCCAATCTGTTCTAT
>CAMJHU010000400.1 GCA_946405565.1 uncultured Clostridia bacterium | reverse complement strand
GCCCTTGACCGACTGGGACGCTGCCACAATCGGAAGCCACTGCTGCACATACTGGCGTGCCGTGTCGCTCTTCTTGCAGTAAAGGCTCATATACTTCTCCGCCAGTTCCGTCTTGCCCTCGAGCGAGAACAGCAGATAGGTTCTCGCGGCGTCCGCCGCGCCGTTGCCCTGCGTGGCGTGGGACCAGTCCAGCACAAACGCCTTGCCCTCGGCGTTGATAATGATATTGCTGGGATTGAAGTCGCCGTGGCAGATTTTGACGTGCTTCTTCATGCCCGCCAGACGCATATCCAGCTCGTAGCGGGTGGTCGCGTCAAGACCGGTTTCAGAAATCTTCCGTCTCATCTTGTCCTGAAGCTTGTTGAGCAGCGGCGCACGCTTTCTCTGGATTTCCAGCTGCAAATCCACGAACCGTTCCAGATATTCGTCCAGCTTTTCGGGATGGGCTTCCATCAGCGAAGCCAGCGTCTGTCCCTCGATGTAATCGTATACAATCGCCCATTTGCCGTCGATTTTCGTGACCTGATCCACCTTGGGAATCGGCAGACCGGTTTCTTCCACACGCGCGGTGTTGAGCGCCTCATTCAGAATATCCGCCTTGGAAAAATCCTCCGCAAACACCTTCACGGTATAATCGCCGCTGCGGTAAATCGTCTTATTCGGACGCTCCGCGATAATTTCCATCTTGTCAAATTCCATAAATATGCCTCCCTCTGGATGCGTTCTGTTTGAATCGTTGATAAACAATTACTCGCCATAGTAAGCCTTGCGATAAATCTCCTTCATCTCGCTGATGAGCGGATAGCGCGGATTGGCGCCGGTACACTGATCGTCAAAGGCATATTCGGTCATTTCGTCGAGTGTGGCGAGGAAGTCTTCCTCCTTCACGCCGTAATCCGCGATGGTCTTCCTGATGCCGATGGTCTCCTTGAGCGCTTCCAGCTTGGCGATCAGACCTTCGAGCTTCTCGGTGTCGTCCTTGCCCTCGATGCCGAGATACTCGGCAATCTCCGCGTAACGGCGGAGGGTCTTGGGATGGTCATACTGCGAGAAGGTACCCATCTTGGTGGGCGCTTCGGCGGCGTTGAAACGCATGACATGAGTCAGCACCAGCGCGTTGGCGATACCGTGGGCAATATGATGATAGGCGCCCAGCTTGTGCGCCAGCGAGTGATTGATGCCGAGGAAGGCATTGGCGAATGCCATGCCCGCGAGCGTGGCGGCGTTTGCCATTTTCTCCCGTGCGGCAGGCTGATGATTGCCGTCCTCATAGCACAGCGGCAGATAGTCGAAAATCATCTTGATCGCCTGCAGCGCCAGACCGTCGGTATAATCGGTCGCCATGACGGACACATAGGCTTCCAGCGCGTGGCTCATCGCGTCGATGCCGGAGGCGGAGGTCAGTCCCTTGGGCGCGGTCATCTGCATATCCGCGTCCACAATCGCCATATTGGGCATGAGCTGATAGTCCGCCAGCGGATACTTCACGCCCGCGTCGTCGGTAATGACCGCGAAGGGCGTCACTTCCGAACCGGTGCCAGCGGAGGTCGGCACGGCGATGAAGTAAGCCTTCTCGCCCATCTTTGGGAAAGTGTACACTCTCTTGCGGATATCCATGAAGCGCATCGCCATATCCATGAAGTCGGCTTCGGGATGCTCGTACAGCACCCACATGATCTTGCCGGCGTCCATCGCGGAGCCGCCGCCGACCGCGATAATGCAGTCGGGCTCAAAGGCGCGCATCTGCTTGACGCCTTCCTGCGCACAGGCGAGCGTCGGGTCAGGCGCCACGTCGAAGAAGGTGGCGTGGACAATGCCCATTTCGTCGAGCTTGTCGGTAATGACCTTGGTATAGCCGTTCTTATACAGGAACTGGTCGGTGACAATGAAGACACGCTTCTTGCCCATGACGTTTTTCAGCTCTTCGAGCGCCACGGGCAGACAGCCCTTCTTGATATAGACCTTTTCAGGCGCGCGGAACCACAGCATATTCTCTCTCCTCTCGGCAACGGTCTTGATATTGATGAGGTGCTTGACGCCGACGTTTTCCGATACGGAATTGCCGCCCCAGGAGCCGCAGCCCAAGGTCAGCGAGGGCGCCAGCTTGAAATTGTAGAGGTCGCCGATGCCGCCGTGGGAAGAAGGGGTATTGACCAGCACGCGGCAGGTCTTCATTCTCGCGCTGAACTCGTCAATTTTGGCGGTTTCGGTGAGGGCGTTGCAATAGAGGGAAGAAGTGTGACCGTAGCCGCCGTCGGCGATGAGCTGTTCCGCCTTGGCGAGCGCGTCGCCAAAGTCCTCCGCGCGATACATCGCCAGCACGGGCGAGAGCTTCTCATGGGCGAATTCCTCGGAAATATCCACGCTCTCCACTTCGCCGATCAGAATCTTGGTGCTTTCCGGCACTTCCACACCGGCGAGCGCCGCAATCGTCACCGGCTTCTGACCCACAATCTTCGCGTTGAGGGAGCCGTTGATAATCATGGTCTTTCTGATCTTGTCTTTTTCATCGTCCTTGAGGAAATAGCAGCCTCTTCTGACAAATTCCTCGCGGACCGCGTCATAAATCTCCCTGTCCACAATCACCGACTGTTCGGACGCGCAGATCATGCCGTTGTCAAAGGTCTTGGAATGG
>CAMJHU010000399.1 GCA_946405565.1 uncultured Clostridia bacterium | reverse complement strand
CGCGGCGCCCATTATCACGCCTATGACCGGAGCCGGTGAGCCGGAGGAACCGGCGATGCCGGTGCGCCGCCGTGTTACGGGCGGGGAATCGCTTGCTTTCCGCGATCTCAGCGGTCGCCGGGACTTACAGCCCGAGGAAATCGACGAAGCAAGCGAGATCTTCGGCATTAAATATCCCGTCGGGTTCCGCACCGATCTGGTGCATTATGAAGGACGGGAGATTGACCTGAGCGATTTCAGTCTGGTGGAAAATCTCCGCTGGAGAGATATCGAAAAAGCTGCCAAAATCAGCGGCATCGTGTTTCCATCCACCATCGACACCGATTCCTTCGCGTTTTACGACAGGGACATCAGCGGCTGCGATTTCAGCGCGGTCTACGGACTGCGCTGGCGGCACATCCAGACCGCCTCCGATATTGCCGCCATCAAATATCCCGCCACCTTTGACATCGATAATGCGGAATTTGCCGCCCGCAGTATTTCGGGCAGCGATTTCAGTCTGATTGCCAATCTTCGCTGGGAACATATCATGGGCGCTTCCGATATCCGTGGTATCAAGTATCCCGCATCCTTTGATCTTTCCACCGCCCGGTTTTACGGACGGGACATATCCGGCAGCGATTTTTCTCTCTGCCGGGAACTGACATGGGAGGATATCCGTCTGGCAGCCAATCTGACCGGCGTGATTTATCCGGCGGAGTTTGACCTGTCGGTGTGCGATTTTACCGATTACGACGTTTCAGGCAGCGATTTTTCCAAGCTGCGTACCTTCGACTGGAACGTGCTGCAGAATGCCGCCGCTGTCAATGATATCAAATACCCCGCGTCCTTCGACGCCAATACCGCCCGTTTTGAAGGTATCGACATTTCGGGCGGCAATTTCAGCCGCGTGGACACGCTGCGCTTTGCCCATATCCGACCTGCCGCCGGCATCCGCCGGCTGGTGTATCCCCCGCGGTTCGACATTGACGACGCGGATTATACCGATCGCGATATCGACGGCTCCGATTTTTCCCTGCTGCAGGGGTTTAACTGGGACAGCGTCCGGCTGGCGCTCAGCCGGGAAAACGTGCGCTATCCCGCCGGTTTTGTCGAGCCGGTTCCCTCCGACGAGGACATCGAAGGCGCCATGCTGATTTATCTGCTGCGCCTTTACAGCCGCGTGGCGAGCGGTGAGAATTTTGACACACGCGGATTTTATAAGGACATCACCGTACTGTATCCCGGTCTGACCGACGCGGACGCCGCTTCGCTCATCGAGCGTTCCACCGCCAAGTGGGAACGGTCAAACGGCAACCGGCTCATTCGTCAGGACGCGAGAAGCGCCCATACCGGCGATAAGCTCTTTATGACCAAGCTGGGCTTCCGTCTGCTCTATCCCGTTTGCGGAGGGGAACAGGCTGCCGACATTCTGCGGGAATCCTTCGGCGAAATCATGCGCCGCAAGGAGAAGGAAAAATTCGAGCAGCGCCTTTATGATTTACAGTGCGGCAAGTATCTTTCCGCCGCCGAACTGTCGGACATCGGGTTCCACGCCGATCAACTGCCGCAGAAGGCGGAAGTGCCGCTCCCGCCGGACGAGCAGCACGCCAAGCGGGTGATGCCCGTACCGTTTGACTTTCCGCCGGAGCTTGAAGACGAAGAGGAAGAAGACGAGGAACGCGGCGTCAGCCGTGTGCGCGCCGTGCCGATGACCGAACCGCTGGTGCCGGAAGAGGAACCCAAAAAGGTCTCGCCGCTGGCGATTGTCGCCGACCGGGTGAAGGTCAGGGTGGCGCAGACCGAAGCGCCCATCATCGCGGTGGTCAAAAAACAGACCCCGTCCGAAGAAATACCCGATCAGTCTGACAGAGAAGAAATCCCCGATTCACAGGAGGAAGCGATACCCGCGGAAACGGTGGACGTACCGGTAACGGTCATCAACGAACCCACGGTCAATCCTCCGATTGTCATTGACGAACCGATACATGAAGAACCGGTTGAAAGCGTGATCGAACCCCTTGCAGCCGTAGAAGAGGAACCGCCCGAAGAGGAACCCGTGATGCTGCCGCCTCCCGCGGAGGATTTCGGACGGGTCGCGGTGGAGACACTGCTCCCCGAACAGGAGGAAGAACCCGATGCGTCTGCCGTGAGCCATTCCTTCGGTTCACATATCGTAATGCCGGAGGAGGAACTCGGTGAGCCGGACGTAACAGGGGAGCCTTCCGATTCTTCCGAAGACATTCAACCAACCCCGCCGGAATACCGACCCCTGCCGACCCCGCCCGTGTTTCCCGCACGCCCCGAACCGCCTGAGCCGAAAGACGATGTGGACGAACCGTCTCCTGTGGCAGAGGATATCGGCGTGAAGGAGGAAGTGTTTGCTCCGGTGCAGGTGGACGTGTCCACGCTGCGGGACAGCGTCATCAATCCGCCGGAGGATAAGATTCGCCGCAAGAAGATCAGCGACGAGGAAAAAGCCATTCGCACCGGCGTCATGGGAATGCTGCTCTACATCAATCAGGGCATCGCGGATTCGGAACTGACCAATTCGGAACTGTTCAGCGAATTCATGCGGATTTATCCCGGCGCACAGCCCAAAGAAACGGCGGCAATGGCTCAGTTTGCCGCCAACACCTTAGGCGGTATCAACGAAAAGAC
>CAMJHU010000398.1 GCA_946405565.1 uncultured Clostridia bacterium | reverse complement strand
CTCTGCGTCTGTGGGCAGCCGAATGCCCCCAGTTCGACATGAAGCTCTTCAACGACGGCGATCATCTGCGCGCCATCGAACAGAAAGCTATGGCGGAAATGCTCACAAAAGTGCTGTATCCCGGTGACAACCACATCGAGGGCAAGAGTCTTCGCCTGTCACAGCAGTACTTCCTCGTGTCCGCTTCGGTGCAGGACATCGTGAAGCGCCACCTGCGCAGACACGGCGGTTCGATGGAGAATTTCGCCGAGTTCAACGCCATTCACATCAATGATACCCATCCCACCCTCGCGATTCCCGAATTCATGCGCCTGCTCATGGACGAGTGCGGCTTTGACTGGAACAAGGCGTGGGAGCTGACCACGCAGGTCATGGCTTATACCAATCACACCGTTATGGCGGAAGCGCTGGAATGCTGGGATGAGAATCTCTTCCGCTCCAAGCTGCCCCGTATCTATCAGATCATCTGTGAAATCAACCGCCGCTTCTGCAATGAAATGGATGTCGCCACCGGCTACAATTATGAAAAAGTCGCCCGCATGAGCATCATCCGCGACGGCTGGGTCAAGATGGCAAACCTCTGTGTGGCAACCTGCCATCATGTCAACGGCGTTTCCGCGCTGCACAGCCAGATCATCAAGGACAGTGTGTTCCATGACTTCTACACCGTAATGCCTGACAAATTCACCAACGTCACCAACGGTATCGCCCATCGCCGCTGGCTCAATCAGAGCAATCCCGAACTGGCGGAGCTGATTACCAGCCTGATCGGTGACGGCTTTGTCAAGGACGCTTCCAGGCTCGAAGGTCTGATGAAGTACCGCGACGACAAGTCCGTACTGGAAAAACTCGCCGCCATCAAGCACCAGCGCAAGGTGGAAATGTCTCACTATATCCTCAAGCACAACGGCATTCTTGTCAATCCCGACTCCATCTTTGACGTCCAGGTCAAGCGCCTGCATGAGTACAAGCGACAGCACCTCAACGCGCTGCATATTCTCTCGCAGTACCAGTGGCTGCTCGATCATCCCGACGAGCCCTTTACCCCCAAAACCTATATCTTCGGCGCCAAGGCAGCCCCCGGCTATTTCCTCGCCAAGCAGATTATTCAGTTTATCTGCGCGCTCGCCGATCTCATCAACAACGACAAGCGCGTGGCGGATAAGCTCAAGGTGGTGTATCTGGAGAATTACCGCGTGACCGTGGCGGAAAAACTCATTCCCTCCGCCGAAATCAGCGAGCAGATTTCTCTCGCAGGCACGGAAGCCAGCGGCACCAGCAACATGAAGTTCATGATGAACGGCGCTATTACCCTCGGCACCGAGGACGGTGCCAATGTGGAAATCCATCAGGCGGTGGGCGACGACAACATCATCATCTTCGGTATGTCCACCCCCGAAGCCCAAAAGCACAAGACCAACTATTCTCCCCGCAACTGCTACAACAACAATCAGGAGCTCCACCGCGCCCTTGATTTCATGAGTGCGGGTTTCGGCGGCAAGCAGTTCACCGACGTGGTCAACTCCCTGCTCAATCAGGACACCTATATGGTGCTCGCCGATTTCAACGATTACTGCCGCGCACAGAATGAGGCAACGCAAATCTACGCCGACAGCCGCCGCTGGAATGCCATGAGCCTTGTCAACATCGCTCAGTCCGGCATCTTCGCCGCTGACCGCTCCATCGAGGACTACGCGAGAGATATCTGGGGCTGCAAAAAGTAAGCGGGATTCTGTTCGGTTCGCTGCTCACCTGTTGCGGCGCTTTTATATGACGTTTTATTTCGATAAAAAGGAAGGTCAGGAATGAAAAAAACGCTTTTCGATTCGCGTGATCCCTTCTACCGCAATCCTACCGGCGCGGTACCCAGCGGCAAACAAATCCATTTTAAGGTATGTCTTCCCCGTTATCTCTCCTGCTCCGCCGCCACGCTCGTTGTGCATAACGAACACGCCGGGCGTCAGGAACGCGGTCACCTCTTCTGGTGCGGCATGGATGGCAGCGATTTTGAATATTGGGAGGTGGATTACACCCCCACGGAGGCTTCCCTGAATTATTACTATTTCGAACTGCAAACCAATTCCGGCACCAAGTATCTCTGCCGCACGCGTTCGGGTCTGGGCGAATTGCAGTCCCAGCCGGTCGCTTGGCAGCTTACCGTGTACGAAGAGACGTTCAAAACCCCCGACTGGCTGGCAGGCGGTATTATGTACCAGATTTTCCCCGACCGCTTCTGCCGATCCGGAGAGACACATGACAACATTCCGTTCGGACGCAAAATCCACGAAAACTGGGACGATCAGCCCGACTGGAAGCCCAACGAACATGGCATCATTACCAATTCCGACTATTTCGGCGGTGATCTGAAGGGCATCACCCAAAAGCTGGATTACATCCGGTCACTTGGCGTCAACTGCATCTATATCAACCCCATCTTTGAAGCACATGAGAACCACCGCTACAACACCGCCGATTACAGTAAAATTGATCCCATGCTCGGCACGGAAGAGGATTATACGGAATTGTGCCGGGAAGCCAAAAAACGCGGCATAAAAATCATCATCGACGGCGTCTTCTCCCATACAGGCGACGATTCCATCTACTTCAACCGCCGCGGGCGCTATGATTCCCTCGGCGCGTATAAC
>CAMJHU010000397.1 GCA_946405565.1 uncultured Clostridia bacterium | reverse complement strand
ACATCTTCCGTCACGCTGTAGCTTTCACCGTCACGGTAAAACACCACGGATGGCGACTGATAGGAGAACACCCCCATTGTCTGAAGCGAACCTGATTCACCGTAGGTGCGGGTAAAGCCATACGGATTGGCAGTCATGCTCAGAGACACGATTCCTTCGGAATCGGCAATTACCGGAACAGACGCTTCCTGCTTCTCTTCTGACAGTGTCTCTGTCTCTTCCGCGTCATCCATCTGATAGTCGGCGTCATTCATCAGAGAAAGAGCTTCGTCATATGCCGGCGCGTCATCGGCAAAGAGCCGACGCTGGGTGGCTTCGTCGGCAATACCGGTCGGCAGCACACCAATCGCCTTTTGGAACGCCTTAACCGCGTCACGGGTAAACGAACCGTAATAATCAGTAATATCCTGATCGTAATACCCCAGCGCGTAAAGCCGCTGTTGTATCCGTGATACGCCTTCTCCCTTCATGCCGCCTTCATAAGATATATAGGTATCAGGGGATGTAGTGGCAGTGGTAACCGTCGTCCGTTTGGCGGACGATGTCGTAGAGGTGGTATCGCGGGACGCCTTGACGGTCGTGGAGGATTTGCCGGTGGTCGTTTTTTTCTTGGTTGATTTGGTAGCAGCAGATTTTGCCGTGGTAGATTTGCGGGTAGACGTGGTACGCTTGGCAGTGGTTTGCGATGTGGTGGTCTGTTTGCCGGAAGTGGTGGTCTTTTCCGTCGGCGCAGCCGTTGTGGTGCTTTGTGTGGTGGTGATCTCTGTCGTCGTAACTGCGGCAGTAGGTTCTTGGGTTGTAGTAGTAATTTCCGGCGGAGCGGTGACAGTAGTGGTAGTAGCGGTGGTGGTAGTGGTAGTAGTCGTCGTTGTCATAACGGTTGTGGTAGTCTTCTTGGTTGTAGTCAGCGTGCCGGGATCGATTTCTCCGATCAATGCGCCAGATTTGCCGAAATCATAGGTCTTGCCGTCCACCTTAACCGCACCCACACAGAATTCCCCGTTTTTATAGTAATATGTGTTTCCCCGAAACTCATACCAGCCCGTTGTGGGATACGACAATCCGCTCACCTTAAACCATTTGACCCACGGACTGTAATAGCGGGAATTCATGGCAGCATAAACCACATTCACACGTGAATTGCGCATATCGATGGCCATATTGGTTCCGTCCTTGTTTTTGCCGACATAGACGCCCGCATGTCCCTCACACCACAACCCCAGCCCATGAATACGCGGCATATCGCTCACCGAACCATTGACGGAGGAGGCGTCCAACAATGCCTTGGCACCGCCCCCCTTGCCACTGTAAGAGCGGATCAGTCCCGAACAGTCCACCGCACCGGCGGAGGAACCTCCATAGGAATAAGTCCAGCCCTCATTATAGGCGCGGAAAGCCCATTCTGCCAGACCGATGCCGGTCTTGCCGCCGGCTGCTTCCACCGGCAGAGCCATATATCCCCCCAACACAGCCAGCGAGAGTAGCAAAGCTATGAAAGAACAGCCGCGCTTTTTTATGTTCATTATATCATGCCCCGTTTCCTGCGCGCTATTTGCCGATTAAATTACCAGTTTTCGTCCCGAAAATTTGATTTTAAAGGTTTTGCCGTTCATTGTCACTTTGAACGCCTCATACCTTTCCGCATATCCCGCATGGGTCATTTCAATGGAGAGACGACCGCTCCGGCGCGTAAACTGATACAGATTGTATTCCCCTTCGCGGTAGGCAAAATCTTCCCCGTTGTCCTGATAATGGGTGTATGCCCCGTCATTGCCAAAGACCATCAGTTCCAGACAATCGACCTGCTTCTCCCCCACATAATTCATCACCGGCCAGAGCGGCAAAATCGCACCTTCTTTAATATAGATAGGGCAGGTATCCAGCGGCGCCTCGCGAAGAATCCGGCTGCCGCCGGGGAATCGCTCGCCGGTATGGAAATCATACCAATTGCATCCCTTAGGCAGATAGACGTCACGGCTGACCTTGCCCTGATCCACAATCGGCGCAGCCATAATCCAATCGCCTACCATGAACTGATCATTGATGCGCGCGGTATTGGCATCTTTCTCAAAATTCAGCACCAACGGTCGGAATACGGGAATACCGGTTGCCTCGGTTATGCGGAAGCAGTCATACAGATAGGGAATCAGGCGATAACGCAGGCGGATATATTTGCGGCAGATTTCCATCGTCTCCCGGTCAAACGCCCACGGTTCCTGATGACGGGTGCCTTTGGCGGCATGATTGCGGAAGAACGGCGACAGACAGCCGACCTGCGTCCAGCGGCAGAGCAGCTCGGACGTGCAGTTCGCGCCAAACCCCCCCACATCTGTCCCGATAAAAGCCAGACCGCTCATGCCAATCGAGCAGAGCTGGGCGATCGCATAACGGAGATGTGACCAGTGACTCTGATTATCGCCGGTCCACGCGGTCGTGTACTTTTGCGCGCCGCTGTAAAAAGCACGCGTAATAACGAAGGGGCGCTTGCCGGTATGACGTCGGATTCCCTCATAAGTAGCTTTGGCCATCAGGGAAGCGTAGACATTGTGCATCTCATCGTGCGTTGTCGCGCGTTCCTCATCATAAAACACTACATCGCCCGGAATTTCTCCCCGAAAGCTGGCAGGCTCGTTCATATCGTTCCAAATA
>CAMJHU010000396.1 GCA_946405565.1 uncultured Clostridia bacterium | reverse complement strand
CAACATCACCGAAACCAAGAAGCACACCGGTCAATGGGCATGGAAGCATCCCCACGGCGACGGCTCCCTCACCTATACGCCTCTTCAGGGAGACGTGCAGCTTTATGACGTGGACTTTGCCTACGAGGAAGGCAAGGCCATTCTCCACAACATCACGATTTCCGCCAAGCCCGGCGAAAAAATCGCCTTCGTGGGAGCGACCGGCGCGGGCAAGACCACCATCACCAATCTGATCAACCGCTTCTACGACATTGAGGACGGTAAGATTCGCTACGACGGCATCAATATCAACAAAATCCGCAAGTCCGATCTGCGCACTTCGCTGGGTCTGGTGCTGCAAGAGACAAATCTCTTCACCGGCACTGTGATGGACAATATCCGTTACGGCAAGCTCGACGCGACCGACGACGAGTGTATCACCGCCGCTAAACTGGCGGGTGCGGATGACTTTATCACCCGTCTGCCGCAGGGCTACAACACCCTGCTGGAAAACAACGGCGACAATCTCTCGCAGGGTCAGCGCCAGCTCATTGCCATTGCACGCGCGGCTGTCGCCGACCCGCCTGTCATGATTCTCGACGAAGCCACCTCTTCCATTGATACCCGCACCGAACAGATTGTGCAAAAGGGTATGGATAAGCTCATGGAAGGTCGGACGGTATTTGTCATCGCGCACCGTCTTTCCACGGTCAAGAATTCCGACGTCATCATGGTGCTGGATCACGGGCGCATCATTGAGCGCGGCACCCATGATCAGTTGATTGCCCAGAAGGGGCAATACTATAAGCTCTACACCGGCGCATTCGAGCTGGAATAATTGGTAAATGTATTTCCCAATCAAAAACAGCGACCTTCCTGAACCAAAAAGAAGGGCGCTGTTTTTTTGTTACGGTCGGTTTACCGATGGCAGAACAGAAGACGGGACTGCACGCCGACCGCCTGTTTCTTTCCGGAGGGTAATGCGCTGCACTTCCTTCTCCAGAATCTCGCCGCAACCCGCGGTGTCAATTTCCACACTCTCGGCGGCAACCGCCGATTCATCGGCGAACGCGTCAAAAATCGCCTGCTTGTTCGCCAGCATTTCGGTCAACCGCTCGTCCACGGTATTTTCGCACAGCAGCCGATACACCAACACATTGCGCGACTGTCCCATGCGATAGGCTCTCGAAACCGCCTGATTTTCAATGGAGGGCTTGAGCTGCGGTTCACAGAATACCACCACGCTGGCGGTCTGAATGTTCAGTCCCGTGCCGCCCGACTGAATCTGCGCCGCCAGCACCGAACCGGGCGGCGACTGCTCGAAGGCGTCAATCAGTTCCTGCCGTCGCTGGGGACTGACTGAACCGTTGATGAGGCCCACACAGGTTTCGCCCAGCATATGGCTGATCTTGTCAATCGTGTCAAGGAAGAAGGAGAACACGATTACCTTGCGTTCCTCTCCTGCCGCGTCATCCAGAATATCCCGCAGACGCGCCGCCTTGGAGGAATCGCGGGCAATATCGTCCACGTTCCACGACACCCGCCGCACCGCCGCGAAATTGCGGGACAGCACCGCTTCCTCATAGGTTTGCTCCTCCACTGCCATCAAGGAACACCACTCGCGGTTCTCTATCAATTCCGGAAGCTCCGTCAGCACGTCCTCCCGCTTGCGGCGATAGTACACCGGTGCAATTCTCTCGCGGAACTGCGGCGCGTGGGCAAGCGATTTCATGTCGGCAATCTCATGGGCGATCGACGGCTGCAAAATCCGGATCAGTGAAACCATTTCATCCACCTTGTTTTCCAGCGCCGTACCCGTCATAAAGAGCAGCCGCGACGCATGAGCGCAGAGCCGTTTGGTGTTGACCGTGCGCTTGGCACCGTCGTTCTTGATGTAATGCGCTTCGTCCACCACCGCCAGCGCAAAGCGGAAATCCTCATCCAACGGAAGAAATCCGGTTGTTTCAAAGGTTGTCACCGCCGCGCCGCCGTTCTCTCTCCATGAACGAAACGACGCGTCGCGGTCGTTTCCGTGAATTTTGATAACCGGCAGGTCGCTGTGACGGGCAATCTCGCGGCACCAGTTGGTGACGACGCTGGCGGGACATACCACCATAAAATGCGTCTGCCCTTCGTTGCGCAGCGAAACCATCACGGCAATCGCCTGTACCGTTTTGCCGAGACCCATCTCGTCGCCGAGCAATACGCGTCCCTGCCGCAGGACGTACTTCACGCCCCATTCCTGATAGCGTCGCAGTTCACATTTCAGTCCTTGGCTGAGAAAGGGCTGTTCGCCGACCGCCTTGGCAATATCCTCCGGCAGACCGTACACGGTATCGTCATTTCCCAGTACGCCCGGCACAATGGATTCCAGCAGGTTGAAATAACGCACCGTGTTTTCCGTGAAATCCTGCCAGACCACGCCCATCGGAGGCTTCAATCCCCACTGACTGCCGCTGTCCTTTTCTCCCAGCTTCTGAAAGGTCTGCCCCGCTTGACCGGTCATCATTTCCCGCAGGGATTGATAGGCTTCCTTTACCCTGTTCTTTTCCCCGTCGGAATAAAACAGCCACAACACGCCGCTGCCCAATGCTTTCAGGACGTTCAAATCTCGCTTTGCCTGTGTGCCGTAATGGACGTTATATTCCTCCATGTCCGCCAATTGCTGCTTTTTCCGGCGGC
>CAMJHU010000395.1 GCA_946405565.1 uncultured Clostridia bacterium | reverse complement strand
TCATCGACACGCCGGGCTTTAACGACGAGATGGGCGGCGAACTCGAACAGATGACCCGCTCGGCGATCTATGAAGCGGATATGGCGGTGGTTTGCTGCAATTCGCTCCAATTGGGCAAAATCGTGGAACGGAACCTGTTGCAGGATCTGGACAGCCTGCTCGGACATTACGCGCTGGTGGTCACGCGTATGGATAATCTCAATACGCAGGAGGACTGGGAAAATGTGATGGCGCAAGCCAACCGTCTGATGCGCAACAGGGGAGATGACGCCGCGATTTTTCCGGGGGAGCCGTGTTATGTGTTCCCGGTGGCGGCGGCTGGCGCGATGCAGAATATCAGGAGCTTCGATGGCTATCTGCGGGCGATTCTGTCCGACGGGGATATCCGGAGCCGCATTCGGGAAGTGTCGGACCGCAAATGCCTTCGTCTGTGCCTTTGCGAGATACGTCCGGCGCTGGAAGGGCTGGCAAGGGAGACGCAAACCGAACTTTCCGCGCTGACCCGCGAGAATCAGGCATCACAGCGGCGGCAGGAGCAGGAAGCGGATATTCGCCGCAACCGTCTGCTGGGAGCGATGGCGGGCGCACGGTATACCGCCGTGCAAATGGCGGACGCCCGTATGAACGCGCTCGCGCAGGAATTGCGCTGCATTCCCCGTCCCGAGATATTTCAGTTGGAAGCCAATCAACTGACCCGCACGGCTGTCATGGGGCTGATTCAGGATATCGCGGTTTACAGTGAAAAACAGCACATTGCCGGTATCGGAGAGGTACGTCCCATGCTGGAATATGCCTATGAAAGGCAGGGATTTACCGTGCCGCCGCCGTACAAGACCAGAGCGCGTGTGCGCAGCGCTCCCAGACGATTGCTGCGCACGGCATGGAATTTTCTCACCTTCCGTTTCCGGCTGGATGACGGCTGCGAGGAAGTGTATGCCGACTATGTCACCCCCGCCATACAGACCATCCGTGAAGGGGCGATGGCGTCTGTATGCCGGCAGTGGGAGGCATATCTGGATCAGTTGTACAGCGGTATTCATACCAAAGGATTTGAAGGCGGTCAGGAAGCGCTGATGGCTCAGAAGCAGTCCTGCCTTCGCCGTTATGAAGATGTGCTGACCAAGATACGCGCGGCGGAAGCAAACGGCAATGCCGCCGACGCATAACGGATTACCTATCAAAAAGCCTCTCATCACCCAATCATCGGGCAATGTGAGGCTTTTTCAATCGAAAGGATCTTTCAGATGAGATATAAACATACCTTTCCGCCGGTCTATAACGAACAGTCTCGGCTGTTGCTTCTGGGGAGTTTTCCGTCGGTGGCGTCGAGAGAACAGCAGTTTTACTACGGTCATCCCCAAAACCGGTTCTGGCGGCTGATGGCGGCACTTTGCGGAGAAGCAACGCCGCAGACCGTGGAACAGAAGAAGGCGCTTTGTCTCATGCACGGCGTCGCGCTCTGGGACGTGATTGAAAGCTGTGAGATAGAGGGATCGTCGGACAGCAGTATCCGTGAGGTGACGGTCAATGATCTGACGCCGATTCTGACGCAGTGCCGCATCCGGGCGATTTACGCCAACGGTTCCACTGCCTGGCGGCTGTTTCAGCGATACCAGCGGGAACGTATCGGCAGGGATGCCGTGAAGCTGCCTTCCACCAGTCCTGCCAATGCCGCATGGAATTTTGACCGTTTGAAGGAAGCGTGGCAGGTAATAGAGTATGATCTTTTATAAGTTATAGCGGCAAACGGCTGATGTAATAGCCCGGCAGCACAACCAGCGCGAAGAAAGCCAGACTGATGAGTGTGAACACCCTGATGAATTTCATGCCGTTCTGCGGGTATTCGCGTACATAGATGCGGTAATTGATCACCGAGGCAAGCGAGCCGATGAGGGAGCAAAGTCCCGCCGAATCCAGCCCGTAGAGCAGCGCGCCGCGATTCTGCGCGAAGGGATACAGCACGATAGCGGCGGGGACGTTGGAAATGCACTGACTGAGCAGAATGCTCCACGCGTATTCGTGATGGGATACCGCTTTACCGAGAAACGCGGAAATGCCGGGATTGCCCGCGATAGAAGAGGAACATACAAAAAAGCACAGGAAAGTCAGCAGCAGTACATAGTCGGTTTTGCGCAGAATGCGCCGGTCAACAATCGCGACCGAGATACCGACGGCGACTGTAATCAGCGGCCAGAAGCGGGTGCGCGTAACGATGGCGGCAATGACCACCGCGAAAATCAGGAGATAGACCAGCCGGTGTACTTTGCGTTCCGGCAGCCATTCCCCCGCGAAGGACGTGTCACCAAGGCGGGTGCGTTCGTGGAGATTCCGACGGTACAGAAATAGGACGAAGCCAGCCAGCAATAACCCCGACAGCAGCCAGATGGGAAACATATAGGCAATGAAGCGTCCCGCCGATACGCCGGACTGACCGTAAATAAAGAGGTTCTGCGGACTGCCGAAGGGCATGAGCATCGAGCCGCGCACGGCGGCGATATTTTCCATTGTCAGGATGGGAAGAATGAAGTGTTCCTTGTCACCGGCGCGGAAGAGGATAATGGTGAGCGGGACGAAGATAATCAGCGAGACGTCGTTGGTGACAAACATGGACGAAAAGAAAACCGAGAAGACCAGAAAAAGCGAAAGTCCCGCCATGGAACGGA
>CAMJHU010000394.1 GCA_946405565.1 uncultured Clostridia bacterium | reverse complement strand
GTCCTGAGTTCGCTTAAAAGCAGAGAATACGGTGCCAAAGGCATTCCGTTTATTAATTCCTGTGATATTGATATTGTGGATGACACATTCCCCTATTTTCTCAGAATTCCCGCAGATGAGACGCCTGTGGATATAAATGCCGTTGCAGCGTTTTATGATAAGTGCTATAAGGGCAAAAACCGCAGGGAAGTGGCAGAAGAAGTACGGGCGTATGTAGAATCACGCAGCAATATGCAGGCTGTGATGAAGATGGTACTGGACGCCAACCACTTTTAACAGTCCGTTCATCAGAAATAAAAAGAAAACAGAGAGCAGTCTACCGGTGTTGACAGTACTCGCTCCGGAATACAGCCCGATGGATAGGCTTCTTCGTCTGTAACATGACACGTTTCACACAAAGAAATAAGGGAACTGTCGCATCTAAAAAGTGCGATGGTTCCCTTTTTTTAGCTTATTTGAAATAAAAAACTTTTCCTTTGGGTCGGAACGGAAGCCTTGCACCGTCAGGAATCAGAAAGGCGTGTTCATGCCGGACGATAAGGTCAGGTTCAATTCCCGCGTCGGTGATGATGAGTATAGGACCGTCTTTGGGAAAATCCTTTGCGTTTTCAAGCAAATCGACAGCGGGCTGTAAAGCCGTGCCGCCTCTGCCCTTGACGATAACACGCCCCGCAATATCTTCGGGCGCCATATAGCCCGCGTCGTAAGCATCCGCATCGCAGAATATCACCCGAACCAGCGGTACCTCTTTGGCAACAGAATAACTGGCAGCCGCTCCCAGTGCCTTCCCTATCATTTCGGGAGACATGGAACCCGATGTGTCGATAATGACCGCATAGGTGCGGCTGTATTCGGGCAGTTCGGGGCGTACCCAGCTTGGGCGGGGAATATCCGGCGTGCTGCTTTGACGTCTGCTCG
This sequence comes from uncultured Clostridia bacterium, assembly GCA_946405565.1. Lineage (GTDB taxonomy): Bacteria > Bacillota > Clostridia > Oscillospirales > Acutalibacteraceae > RUG762. Next base: position 1,756 of record CAMJHU010000394.1, on the reverse strand, counting down.
GGCGGGCGTATGTGCGGTGTTTTTCAACCGGCATGAACCATGTGTCAAACCATTTGGCAAGCTCCACATCCCACGGTACGGGCGGCATGGAAAGCGCTTTTATTTCCTCGATCAGCCCCGCGGGGATAAAGCCTCTGCCGGTTGACGTGTGATATTCCAGACCGCTCCGCAAAGCGCTCTTGCAGAAATCGTCCAGTGTCGTCGGTTTATTGTGATCGGGCGTCCAGCCCTTGTCGATGATATCGCCTTTTCCGTATCCTCTGAAAGTGCCGAGCTTTGCGTTTCTGCGTATCTGATGGGTCAACCTGTCATAGATTTCCTCCGCGGACATATTTTTCAGCGATTCATCATACATAAGACCGTTTTGCGGCATGGAGCCTAGCTGCATTTCATGCAGCCAGCCGTTGATAACGAAATCACAGGCGATATTCCACAGATACGGGTCGCGCCCCTTCCGCCGCGCGTGGTGCTGCAAGCCCGCATGGAGGTATTCGTGGGCGAGGACGAATTTCCATTCCTCCAGCGTCAGTCCGGAGGCGGGATTGACATAAATCTCACCCAGGACAACGTTGACCGCCGCAATTTCGATGTCTTTGAGTTCTTCTTTACCGACGGTGTTCACAACTTTGAATCCTGTCGCAAGTCCGCCGAGAAGCGGATAATGATTGATGAACCAGTCAGCTGCCTTTTGCATGATCGATTTGTGTTTGCTGTGATCTGCGGACATATTGCCCGCCGTATCTATGACCGAACGGACGGACTCCGCGAGAGCATAGGCAAATTCGGTGATATAGCTGTTCTTTCCGTAGTCATATGTCAGCGGCGAATCCGTGCCGATCATGTCGGGAAATTCGCCCGCTGTCCCGAATGTATCAATTTTCACGGGGACGTGGTTGCTTTCCAGATAATGGTAAATTTTCAGCTCATCCGCCCCGGAACCGAAGACTGCCAATTTGGTTGCATCTATATCGCTTTTGCCGAATTTTATATCCGCGAGAAACCGCGCGATAAAAATATCGCACGCCATATTCCAGAGATCGGGGTCATATTGATTGACCCATTTCTGCTTCTTTTCGGTAATCTGCTGCATATAGCCGGGCATACGCTCGGCGTCAAAGTGTCCGAAAGAAAGGTGCAGCATACAGTGCGCAATGATATACGCCCATTGAGCCGGCTGTCTGTCACAGTCCTTGTTCAGATAAATCCAGCCGGAGGAGGACACCTTTGCGGGAATATTACTTCCAAGTCTGCTTTTCGATACCATATCGGTGTGTATGTACAGTTTTCCGAAGAGGGGGTGGCTTTTGAAAAGTGCCAGCCCGTCCAGAAGCTGCTGCTCATTTTTGGTGATCTTATTTTCCTGTTTTTTCTTTGCCATTTTTATTTTTCAGCCTTGATAAGTCTCGGAAGGTCGCGTGCAATCTCGATCATAAACCATTCCGGCAGGACTTTTCCGTCATCGGAGGAAACGATCATCTGTGCGAGCTCCAGATTGATGTGCGACAGGTCTTTTATCAGTGCTTTTGCGCGGTGAGTAAGGAACTGCGTGTTTTTGTCCAGCTTCTGCTTGTCTTCGGGAAGCTCCATGAGCAGCTTTGCGCGGAAGCTCTGCGCGACAAAGTAGAGAACATCTCTGTCCTTCGGCTCGGAAGGGAACCGCGCGTCGCCTTTGATGATGCGGTTCAGCAAGTCCTTGTTACCCGCGTTTTTGACAAACGCGAGGAACATGCCCGCGTGTCCCGATGTGATGGACCCG
>CAMJHU010000393.1 GCA_946405565.1 uncultured Clostridia bacterium | reverse complement strand
CGCAGCCGATACCTTTCAGATAGGAACTCTTAAAACGGACATATGCCATCGTAGAACCATACGATTCTCCCGACAGCGCCACCTCCGCCGTATTGGAAACGGCCGCACTGGTTCCGAACAACGCTCTTGTCAACACGTTATGTAACAAATAGCCGCGTAATGTTCCTGTTACATAGGTTTTTCCACCAATCTCCGTAATGCGATCATTGATGTTGTAACCGATGGAAATAATCGTCGCCGAAATTCCCTGGGCGTCAAAAAAATCCGACAGAACGTTCTTTTCAACCGTCATTTCCACGTTTTTTCTTTCATAGCTGATATACTGCAACAGATAGATCACCAGCGGAATACTCATCGCGGAAAGCACAACGTATCTCTTTTTCAGGTGCAGGAAATTCTGGTCATCATCACTTCTGATCAGAATATAAAATACCATTATCATAAGCGTGGTCATGGACTCGCCGCGGTCGCCAGAGAAAAGCACCAGCGCCTCAATCAGCACCGTCAGAACCGCACCAAAAATAAACTGCCGCTTGCTCGGTCGCGATACCAACCACAGGCAAAGCAAAAAATAAAAAACAGATGCGGGAAGCTTGATATACGCAGGTATCGCAATGGTAAATTGATAAACACTGCTGTAACCGCTGTGCAGACGGTAGTTGAACCGGATATATGAACTGACCATTTTACAGAGCATCGAAGCAAAAAAAGCATACTGAATCAATTGCTTTGTTTTGATATTGTAAACGGCAGACACTTTTTTCACGGAAATCGGATTGAGCCGGTCTCTGTTTGTGAGAATATCCAATATATAAAACACCAGATCCACCACCACGACGCTTAACGCGATACAGTGGCAGGCATGACTTGCGCCCGCTTCGCCGGCGCGTAAATACTTTACGATTTCGCTTTCGTTTCCAAGCTTGGACGCCACTCCGCTGACAAGAAAAATATAATACCCCGCGTTGAATCCTAAAAATAAATACCTGTTTCTGAAATCAAAGCAGGAATATACGATAGCTACCGCTATTGTGGACAGCGTAAGCACGATACACATGGTATTATTCAAAAAACGATCATAATAATAACTGCTGATAATGAGCATGACAGTCAATATCGCTGTCAGCGTCCACAGAACGTCGCCCGGACTGATATATATTTTCTTTGATATCTTTCTCATTGCAGCATAAACCTTTCTGAGTACATTTGGATACCGCAGCGCTTCTCAGGAAACGCGCAGACAGTAGATCACGCAGAACTGACAGAATCCGCGCATTCCTCTGCACCACACGCGTTATTTATCGCGCATTGTGCTTCTGAATATAAAAATCCTGCAGCCACGCCGCAGTAGCGGTTATATCGTACCCATTACTGGAAATATAGTCATACATATCTTTCCGCTCAAATTCGCGGTATGTCTTCACAATTTGGAGAAGATACAGCAGCTCTTCACATCGCCGTTCTTGTCTGCAAACAGTTCCGCCTTATACTGAAGGTCTATCTGCGGAATATATTCCTGAATCAGGGGCGCACCGTATTTTTTCTTGGTAGCCTCCACAATATGCTCCAGTTCGTCGGGACGATCAATCATGCGGAAACCAACCGCGGAAAAACCCGTCCGGGGCTTGATACAGATGGGATACTGAAGATCCAGCGTGCTTAAATCCGTCAGATTCTCATCCGCCACAAAGGTCTTCGGACAGGGAATGCCGTTGTCCATGCACACTTTCATGGTCTTGAGCTTATCACTGGCATACTGGAATACATCCCAGTCATTGGCCGCAATTGTCACAAACGGCTTGAGTTCCTCTTTGTGCTGGGAAAGCATAATCGCCACAAAGTCATTGAGGGGAATGACAAGATCATACTGTTTTGTTTTAAGTTCTTTACTGATTGCCTCCCATGACTTTTCCGGGTTCCTAGCGTCACAATAAGACAGTACTTTTTTATCCGGATAATGAGAGGCATAGCCCATGTCCAGCTTGCTGGCGTTATAGGTTGTTACATGGCATCCCAACTTATGAAGAGATTCCATCAGAGGCATAACCTGACGAGCCCTTCCTTCAATTAAAAGAACCCGAACATGACTGTATGCAGATGCTTTTTTCATCGTTCCTGTCTCTCCTCGTTTAAAATTTCGCAGTTGTAATTCTTTTTATAAGTAAATCCGCTCTCCGGCGGCAAGTCACTCCACGGTTTTTGCCCATGACTTCAACTGTGCCAGCATCGCAGGTCTTCTGCCATGTACGAGAATGGAAAGCACGGTCCACCAGATCATCTTGATGTCATAGCCGATGCCGCAGGCTTTCAGGTAGTACAAATCAAGATTGAGCCGGGTGGGAAGCACAAGTCTTTCATACTCCTCTTCGTCCGTAATGTCATCGCCATAAATATAGTCATACAAGGCGCTCGGTTCCGACAGTCCCGGTTTCAGCTGCGCCGTAGCGGCATACTTTCCCGCTCTTGTAATCTCGACCTGATCCACGCTCGCAGGTCGGGGACCGATCACGCTCATATCGCCCAGAAATACATTGATGAGCTGCGGAAGTTCATCAATCTTGGTATCCCGCATGATGCCGCCCCATTTGAAGATACGATCCTGATCCGGTCGCAGACTCTTCTCGTCGGCGTGTTTGTCCACTCTCATTGACCGGAATTTATACATACGGAAGCGT
>CAMJHU010000392.1 GCA_946405565.1 uncultured Clostridia bacterium | reverse complement strand
TCCAGACCCGTACTCAGCGAAACAGGGAACGTAAAACTGTTGACCTTGTTGCTCAGCCGGGTGAGATCAATTTCTCCCGCCAGATAAACGCTGCCGTAAGAATCACTGAAATTCTGAATGGCATCCGGCGTTCCCACCAGCGTTACCGACCCGGGGGAAACCGACAATGGCAGCTTGGTTTTGTCAAAGCTGTCGGGCGCATTGGGAAATGCCACATTGACCTTGAATTTTTTAGACGTTTTAATGGGAATCGTGACCTTGACATTCTCAGCGACCTTCTCCTCGGCGGTGTAACGGGTAATCGTCGTATTCTGACCGAGTGTGAGTTCATCGCCGTCCTCGTTGCGGAAAACCTCAGTGCCGTCGAAGGATTCGCCGTCATACAGTTCCTTGTTGACATCGGCGCGGATAATCACCGAAGCGATTTTGGCAACCTCATTCTCGGGACCCTCAATACGAACCTTGGCAACGTTGGAATAGGGCGTTCCCATACTCAGCGCGGAATCGGCGGCTACCGTCGCGCCTACGCCTTCCACGCCGCTGACCGCAAATTCCTTGGTCACATAGCGGTCAAATTTCACATACATCTGCTGCCCGTTATTGGACACCGTCACGTCCAGCAGAGGATTGTTACAACTGACGGACACCGTGAAGTCATACGACCCCGGCTTGGAAACGCTCTTGTTGGCTGTCGCCACGGCGGTGAAATCGTCCCCCGTCAACTGGGAGATCAGATACCGTCTCCCCCGCACCTTGATGTCAAATTCCAGATCCTTGAGCGATTCCGGGCTGATGACCTCCACGAACCGCACGCCGAAATTTTCCTCAATGCCCTCCTGATCGATGGTGATATGTACCCCCGGCACCGTCCGGACCTCCTCGGGGCTGGCATTGACCGACAGCACCGACCAGAGAAACAGCGAGCTTACCACCGACAGTATCACCAGAAATTTCTTGTCGTAAAACCACGGGCGCCGGATAAATTTTCTGACCCTCCGATAGGCTGTCAGAAGGATTTTTTGATTCGCTTTGCCGATTTTCCCCATATGAAATACAACCTCTTCTCAGCGCTTCCTTCACTGCTTCCGTTTGTCTTTGTCCTGCTTCTTATGACTGTCACTTCTGGCGAAACGACCCTTTACGTCCTGCCAGAAGCGTTCCCGCTTACTCACCGTTTCCTCCGTATTGGGCAGCAGCACCTGCATCAGCACCGAAGTGAATTCCGTCACGGTGTCGAACCGCTGCAGCGTACCGGCAATGGCAATCGAAAGCTGTCCTGTTTCTTCCGAAAGCACCACCACCACCGCGTCGGAATTTTCGCTCATGCCGATGGCGGCACGATGACGGGTACCCAGTTCCATCGAGATATCGCTGCTGTGGGTCAGCGGCAGAATGCAGCCTGCCGAATGGACACGTCCGTCCCGGATAATCACCGCGCCGTCATGCAGCGGCGCCTTGTTGAAAAAGATATTGCCGATGACGCCGGCATTGGGAACGGCGTCCACCTGCGTGCCGGTAGCGGCAATGTCATTGAGGAGATCCTCCCGTTCAAACACCACCAGCGCACCCATTTTCTGCTTTTGCAGTATGCGGAAGGCCTCCACCACGCCGTTGATGGCGTTCAGCTGTGCCTCGTGGGAATCCTCCGGCAGCGGTCCGAAGAGATTGGTGACCGAAAATTTGCTGCGCCCCATATGTTCCAGAAAGCTGCGCAGCTCCGGCTGAAAAATGATGATGACCGCCAGAATGCCGTTGTTGATAATGATTTCTATAATATACCGCAGCGTGTTGAGCTGGAGCGACGTAGCGAGTATATACGCCACCACGATGACCACAATGCCCTTCATAAGCTGCTGGGCGCGGGTATCGCGGATAAACACGATCAGATAGTACACCAGAAAGGACACAATCAGGATGTCGATCAGATCAAATATGGTAAAATACGTCACCAGACGCTGTACGATTTCCAAAAAGTCGTTAAGCATAAAAAAATCACCGCACACCCAAAAACACTGCTGAAATATTCTTCATATCATTGTATCATATAACAGGGGATATTTGCAAGGATTTTTTGAAATTTCACAGGGACATTTCATGGAAAGAAAAATAAAAAAGATTACGGAGAAATCCCTTTCCCCGTAATCTTTTTGATCTGTCCGTTTTTCCTTTGGCAGCTTCACAATCCACCCGGTCAGACTGCCGGATCATCCCATCAGCCGTTGCCGCATCCGCAACCGCAGCCGGAAGCGCCCGCGGACTGTCCGCGCATCATCTGCGCCTCGCTGCAATGCAGATCGCCCGCCTTGGGCGGGAAGAATTCGTCCGCCGGGAAGCTGATCTTCTTGAAGAGATCGCAGGGACTTTCGTTGGCTGCCTCGGCGCAAATCTTATCCGGCATACAGAAATCATACACCGGCACGAGCATCTGCACCTGTCTCTCCAACTGGATAATCATGAAAATACCCAGCGTTACCTTGACCGATTTCTCGGACAGACGGTGGTCAAAACTGCCCGCAAACTGACGTGCCACGCGGTTGGGCACACAGCAGCAGCAGTAATTCATCTCGCACGCCGGCACCAGTCTGGCGCCCAGCCCAATCGGCTCGGCAATCTGCACGGTGGCGCGCGGCAGGTTGCCCAGCCCAATCGGCTCGGCAATCTGCACGGTGGCGCGCGGCAGGTT
>CAMJHU010000391.1 GCA_946405565.1 uncultured Clostridia bacterium | reverse complement strand
GCTGCTCCTCACAGCACCGCATCGCGGGAGTACCATTGTCTACCTTGCGGGTTATCGCGAAAAGAATCGGGTACTGCCCGATATTTTGAGTCGGTGGTTGTCGCTCGCTGCCGTTCGACAGGTCGTGGCGTACCGCTTGACACGCTGTTCTATCTCAGATCCGCAAGGGGGAAGTATTTGACGAGTGATGTTCTGTTGTCAAGGTACTGTTCGCTGTTGACAGCCACATTGTTTCAACAGCTTGTCCGGGGCTTTTCTTAACCCCTTCACTATATAGCCCGCGAGAATGGCTTTTTTTGTACGCTATTTCTTGGAATTTACAATTTGTTTACAATTTTATCGCGGAGCCGCCTGATTCTGCCATATACGGTGCCTTTGTCAACGTCAAAGTGTAAACAAATGTCACGAGTTGAATAACCCTGCGTTTTCATAAGAAGAATCCGCAATGTGAATTCATCTGCTTCGGCTAAAACCTGATGAAGTGTAAAATCTTCAATTTCATCAATCATCTGTTCAACAGTATAGATTTCTCCGAAAAATTCACAATTAGCTGTGTTTTCAATATCCATTTCACTGTCATCCAAATGAGATTCAAAACGTCTGTTTGAGTTAAATACGGAGCGGTCGTAAGCAATCATAGTCAGAATATCCTCTTTCGACATACCTGCTTTACGCATCTTCATTACTTGTTTGTATTCTTCATGCTTCCATTCGGCTTCTGCCTGTGCATGATTATATGCCATTATGTTAGCCTCCTAAATCAAAAAGTTAATGATCAATTCAGATTTAGGAAGGCGGCGAACGACAGCCTACGCTATGGGCATAAACAGATAAACCATGAAGCGGTGCTTCGTATAGGCGGAGCACCGCCTTACGAGTAACAGTGACTGCGTATTACCAGCGTATAAAATAATCCTGACCAATACACAAAATACCCCTCCAAAAACGAACTTGGAGAGGTATTTTTTGACGCAAATATTCACCCCACCAAAAAGGTCGTTTTTTTATGGCAGGGTAATATTCTATTTTGTAGTGCTGAAAGTGCGTTGGTGAAAAAAGCCTTTGCTTATAGTGATAATACATCACATCGAAAGTAAATATTCAATAATAGCGTGAATATTTCTACTATTTGCACAAAATATTTCTCCCCAACATTCACAAGAAGTTGGTGAGAAAGTATCAGTTGGCACGATCGCTCAGTCGGGATTATATTTGCTGACCAGCAGAGTGCTTGCCTGATGAAATCATACAAACGTTTAGCAAAGAGCTCTGATAACCATAGAAAAGGATGTCTTGCAAAGAAAACCTGTGACGCTTGATAGTAGTTTTTAGCAACACTACGGTAGGATAGAAACTTCTAACCCACCGTAGTATAAAGCCTTAATTCTATTTAAATCTTAATCAAGAGGCAAGTGCTATTGAGACGATTCAACACCAGTCTTTGTGAACTGAAAACACTCCATTCCACATTTCTGCCATCAAATTGATTATCCGACAACGCACCTGACGCCCTTGCAGCCAAGAAGATTACCGCCCGCGTCATTCACGTCAACATAGACAACGTAGTCTCCCGCTGCTGTGGGTTTCCAGTTGCAGGTGTTGCTTGTGGAAAAATTCTGGATTCTCACCCAAGCTCCGTCTTTCTCATAGTAGAACTTATAGCTTGCACCGCCTGTCGCTGTGAAGGTGATCGTATCTCCCACACTTGCATTGGTCTTGCTGGCGGTAATCGTACATTTTTCGGTGATATTGAAGGTAATGCGCTTGCAGACCGCCACAGTGCCGCTTGCATCCTTGATATCACAGAAGACATTGTACTTTCCGGCTTCGTTGGGAGTCCATGTGCAGGTGTTTGCTGTTGAGTAATCCTGAATCTTGACCCATTTGCCGTCTTTCTCGTAATAGAACTTGTAGCTCGTTCCGCCGTTTGCAGAAAGGCTGATGGCTGTTCCGGCAGGCTGCGTCAGGGAACTTGCACCTGTGGAGAATCTATAAGGATCATTGAATACAAGTTTCATTGTCCGACAAGTCAACACCGTGCCACTTGCATTCCTGATATCGACATAGACCATGTACTCTCCCGCCTTATTCGGTTTCCAGTTGCAGGTTGCCGAAGTGGAATTCTGAATCTTGACCCATGCGCCGGAATACTGATAGTAGAACTTATAGCTTGCGCCGCCGGTTGCGGTGAGCTTTACGCTCTTGCCGATGTTCCCCGAAGCATTCGCGTCTGCGGTGAAACTGAAGCTGTCCGTCGCGCTGAATTTCTTGGAAAGCGTCTTGACGACCTTGCCGCTGGAATTCTTGATATCGACATACAGGGTGTAATCCGCTATCATATCAGGCGTCCATGTGGCAGTGTTCGCAGTTGAGAAGTTCTTGATGGTTGCCCACTTGCCGCCTACTTCATAGTAGAACTTGTAAGACGAACCGCCTGTCGCTGTGAGTGTAACTTCTTCGTTCATGGGATTGGGCGATTCTACACTCGTAGTGAAGGAATAGCTGTCCGCCGATACATCTCCAATGACAAATTCCATGCCCTTATAGGCAAGAACGGTGCCGTTTTCGTCCGCAATATCGCAGTAGACGTTGTATCTTCCCGCGACGTTCGGAGTCCATGAGCAGGTGTCAGCGGTGGAGAAACTCTGGATTCTTGTCCACGCGCCGTCCTTCTCGCAGTAGAA
>CAMJHU010000390.1 GCA_946405565.1 uncultured Clostridia bacterium | reverse complement strand
CCCCCTGACACAGCACAGCATCCGGCTGCTTCGCCGTAACCTCGGAGACGATGGCTTCGGCACACTGTTTCATCTGCTCATCGTTCCACCGTGCGCCGACAGACGGGAAGGGATAGTCCTCTATTTCGTTCCATTGTAGGACAGCTTCGCGGCGTTGTTCCTCGCTCCATCTGGCAACAGGGTGATTGGTAAGATTGATCAGCATGGTGTTTTACTCCTTCCAGTAATCATAATGACTGCTTTTATTATACAGTGCAGCGTGGCTTTTGTCAATATTTGACAGAATGATTTTTATTACTTTATGATGGATTTGAATCAGGATGGAAAATTAATCTAAAAACTTGACAGCAGAAAGAATTGATGGTACGATACGGATATGCGGCAAAAGACACCGGTTCAGAAAGGAAGATAACTGATTCATGCAGATTCTATTGACATTACAACCCGAGAATGAGCTTATCATTCCCTTTAACTACAATCACCAGCTTCAATCCGCTCTGTATGCCAAGCTGCGCGAAGGCGGAGGCGGACATCTTCATGATGAGGGATACGGTGAAGACCGCGATTTCAAGGCATTTGTTTTCGGTGCGCTGCAAGGCGAACACCGGAAGGAGGATAAACATTTCCGTTTCACCGGAACCGTCCGGCTGGAAGTGCGTTCGCCTGTCTTCGAGCTGTGCGACATTCTCCAGCGCGGGTTTGAAAGGAATCCGGTATGCAAACTGTTTGACACAAAACTGACCGCTGTGGGCGCGTCGCTCGGCAATGTACATTTTCCGGACGGACGAGAAATACTGCATACCGCTTCCCCCGTCGCGGTCTACCGCACGGAGCCGGACGGAAAGACCACCTTCTTTGCCCCCGATCAGCCGGAATTTGTCCCCTACCTGATTGCCAATTATCAAAACAAATACCGCGCAATCCTCGGAGGAGACCCGGAGCCGGTCACGATAGAGCCGCTGGAACCGCAGCGGAGAATCGTGACTCGCTTCAAGGAGAAATGGATGACCTGCTACAAGGGAAACTACGCCCTGACCGGCAGCAGCAGGGCGCTGGAATTTATCTACAACACCGGTCTGGGTGTGAAGAATTCCGCCGGATTCGGTATGCTGGCGAAGCGGTAGTCCTGTTAAAATTCATAACCGGCATATTCCTCCATGGCATACTTGCGGAACGTCGGATTCAGGCATCTTGCAATCGTGCGCGTCAGGCGGGGATTGCGTTCATACTGCCTGAAGCGGTACAATTCGTTTTCGGCTCTGCCTTTGCGGAAATAGTCGAAAACCGCCTTGTGAAACGCTTCACTGAACAGATAAACCCTGCCAAGCTCACAGATCAGATAGAAGTGAATCTGGTCATTGGACTTGGTAACGACAAACTTGTTCTTCTTCATGATAATCTTCCTCTCTTTCTGTCCCAATCGCGGACAATCATCGGTTTGTGTATGTTCTATTTTGCATGGAACGCTTGTCCTTTACATTATATACTCATGTTCTGAGGAAAGGATTTAAGCGTTTTTTCATAAAATTTTTCAATGATCTGAAAAATAAAAAAGACCAGACAAATAAATGTGACTATTAATCGTCATCATGATTTGTCTGGTCTTTTTTTGTTGTTTCAATCCCTTATAAAGGGTAATGCAAGGGTACAAGGTAATCCTTGCTCCTTCCAAGGAGCTGTATCAATCCCTTATAAAGGGTAATGCAAGAAGATATTCGTGGTAAATGCAGCAGGAACGAATAGTTTCAATCCCTTATAAAGGGTAATGCAAGGAAATTCGCAGCAAATGCAGCAGAAACGAATAGTTTCAATCCCTTATAAAGGGTAATGCAAGAAAGCTGCAAGATCTTGTTAATAATGGTAGTTTTGTGTTTCAATCCCTTATAAAGGGTAATGCAAGATATGTTACTAGATCTATTCTTGAGGCATATAATCTCGTTTCAATCCCTTATAAAGGGTAATGCAAGCGACGAAAATGGAATACTTGAACAAGTATTTCGTTTCAATCCCTTATAAAGGGTAATGCAAGCAGCGGCGCCACGGAAAGCCACCGCAGCAGTATTCATTCGTTTCAATCCCTTATAAAGGGTAATGCAAGGTTGCATGGAGAATAATAGAAATAAAGATATTCGTTTCAATCCCTTATAAAGGGTAATGCAAGGAAAATCTCTACCCCGAATCAATTCACATTATGTTTCAATCCCTTATAAAGGGTAATGCAAGAAAATGAAAAAGTTTTTCAAAACTATCGCCAAAGTTTCAATCCCTTATAAAGGGTAATGCAAGAAGATATTCGTGGTAAATGTGACCGAGCCGACTAGTTTCAATCCCTTATAAAGGGTAATGCAAGCATTGACATTCTCCCACGCCTGATAGATGACATTGTTTCAATCCCTTATAAAGGGTAATGCAAGTGGTTATGGGAAGGAAAACTTTCACTAGTATTGGAGTTTCAATCCCTTATAAAGGGTAATGCAAGATGACAAATATTGATATTTTTGAAAATGCCGATAGTTTCAATCCCTTATAAAGGGTAATGCAAGAACAACCGATTGTGTTCATACATATTTTATTACCTACATATAGAAATGTCAAGTGAACAAACTATGAACAAGCGGCAAAATAATTAGTTATTTGCTCTGTTATCAGTAAAATACAGCAAAAAAAGTTGAAAAAAATGTGAAT
>CAMJHU010000389.1 GCA_946405565.1 uncultured Clostridia bacterium | reverse complement strand
CAGGCTGATCGGTGATCTTCAGGTTAGAGGGAGCAACGATCATGCGTGCAGAGCTGGAATAGAGATAGTTGCCGAAATCATCGGTGACAACGCAGCGGACATATCTGCCGTTGTTCTTATCGCTCAGGATAGTGGAGTAGGTGGCAATGGTGGTGGAGCTGTCTCTCCAGGTCTCACCGTTGTCATCAGAGAGCTGCCACTGGTAAACCAAGTTCACGCCTTCAGCGTCGAGCTTGAAGGAAACAACCTCGCCTCTCTTGGCGACCACATCGGTGATGGGACTCTTGATCTTGAGAGCGATCAGACCCATCTGCACGGTGTCAGAGGGAAGCTGGTTGCCGTACTTGTCGGTGACAACGCAGCGGACAAATCTGCCGTTGTTGCCCTTGTTGACAGACACGGTGTAGATATCGGCATTGGTACCGACGTTGCGCCAAGTCTTCTTCTTACCGGCGTCATCGCTGACCTGCCACTGATAAGAGAGAACCTCACCGTATTCACCTCTTGCGTCGATGGTGAAGTGAGCGGTGCCATAGAGCTTGAGGATGCGATCCGTAGGCTGGGTCACAATTCTCAGAGCGGACTGTCTCATGGAAACAACATTGGAGTTCTCCCAGTAACCCACTTTATCCGTGACCACGCAGCGCACGCAGCGACCGACACTGGTGGGAGTGAGCTTGGTCTCGTAGGTGGTGGAAGTAATCTTGCTGTTTCTCCAGGTCTTGCCGCCGTCGTCGGAGAGCTGCCACTGGTACTTCACATCGTCGCCCTGCGCCTTGATGGTGAAGAGAACCTTGCCGCCCATGAGAACGACCTGATTGACAGGCTGCTCGGTGATCTTGAGCGGAACTTTGACCACACAGTTGTAACGGATGGTTGCCTTGTTGAGGAAATCATTCGCGTTATCAGCGTTGTTGATCTTGATCTGCTTCCATTCGGTCTCGCTGCCGGTGTAGTATACATTGGTCAGCTTGAGGCAGTTGGCAAACGCGTATCTGCCGATAGAGGTGACAGACTTCGGAATGGTGATGTTCTTCAGCTTATAGCAATGGGCAAAGGTCAGATCGTTAATGGCGGGCAGAGAAGAGGGGAGAACCACGCTCATCAGAGATTCGCAGTTCGAGAAAGCACCCTTGCCCAGCGAAGTAACGGAATTGGGGAGATCAACCTTCTCGATACCGTAGCAGCCCATGAAGGCAAATTCGCCGATGGTCTTGACGGAATTCGGGATGGTCAGGCTGGTCAGACCCTCGCAGTTGTAGAACGCATAACCGCCAATGGACTTGACGGAGTTGGGGATGGTGACTTTGCGCATAGCGGTACAGCCGTTGAATGCGTAATCGCCGATGGAAGTAACGGAATCGGGGATATCCATTTCCTTGAGGTTGTTGCAGCCGTAGAACGCGCCGTTGCCGATGGTCGTGACGGTCTTCGGAATCTTGGCGTCCACGAGGGTGGTGCAATCCTTGAAAGCATAATTGCCGATGGCAGTAACAACATCAGGGATGAGAATTTTGCTCTCACTGCCCTTGTACTTTACCAGAACGCCCTCTTTAATGGTGTAGTCACTGGTAATCATGCTGACAGGCTTATTCGCACTGGGAGAAGCCTCCACATAAATGCCGCGAACCCAGCCCAGAACCTGATCAGCGGTGACAATGCAGTACCAGCCGTCCTGAACATCCACATAGCGATAAATCTCGCCCTTGTGAACTTCCGTCAGCTTGTCAGCAGTGAGAGAGGCGCCGGCACGAACATTCAGGTTATCCTCGATTACAACCAAAGCACCCTTGGTAGCATTGGCCTTGACAGAGGAACTGATGCTTGCTGCGTTGACAACAGGCATCTTTGCGCCAGTCGCGGGAGCGGCAATGGTAAGAGCCGCCACGAGAGCTACCAGCAGAATCTTTTTCTTCATAGTTTCGATTCTCTCCTTAATACAATAAATTTCTATCAATCCGGCAATAACGATCAATCCGTCTCTTTTGAGGGGGGAGTAGCGGCTACCAAATCAATGCTAACCGCTTCTCTTTTGACCGTTAATGTCGTATTAACAGCTGAATTTTCAAAACGCGACTGCAGATTTGCAGGCGTTTTTCCGTGAAGTAAAATGCAGAATCTTACTTCTGTGAATATAATATCCCATATTAAATCAAATGTCAAGTGATTTACGAATTTTTTTCAAATTAACCAATCTAATAAACTAAAACGTTTTAAAAAATATTGATAATGTTTTTAAAATTTTCTTTATCGTCTATTATACATTTTAAAAGATAAATAATAATATTTCACCGCATAAAGATGTACTCAGTTATGTTGTACCTCATTATGATGTACAATGATATGTAGTACACTATTGTGCGGTACATCGCTGTGCAGTATACCACTATAAGAGACATCGCTTTAGCATCGTTTCTGCGTGAAAGCAATACGGTCAGGAATGAACACGGATGCAAAAGGCATTTTTGTCCAACCATATCATTCAGGATGAAGTATCTTTATCGCATGGCGGCGCCACAAAACCGAGGGAAGACAACGATTTGGACATTATTATCATAAATTTGTATAAAATTTAAAATATTTTTTTGTTTATGAAAAATAAAAAACTTGACTTTTTCCGTATTTTTTTATAATAAAAAAGAAGGTAACTATTCAGTCCCCCCTGAAAGTCACAATAATCTTGTTGTTTTTCAG
>CAMJHU010000388.1 GCA_946405565.1 uncultured Clostridia bacterium | reverse complement strand
CGTTCATCAGTTCTTTATAGAGATTCAGGTATTGCTTGGCGCTCTTGTTCCATGTGTTGTCACAGTTCATGGCACGCTCCACCAGAATATTCCAGCCATAGTGATTGGAATATCCGCCGAGTGCGCGGTAAACCGCGTTGATCATCTGGCGGCTGTCATAGCCCTGGAATACAAAGCCGTTGCCGTAGCCGTCCTCGCTGTCAAACACGGTATCCCGCAGGGAACCGGTTTCCCGCACGATCGGCACAGAACCGTAACGCAGCGCGATCATCTGCGCCGTGCTGCCCGGTTCGCTCTTGGAGGGCATGAGGAACATATCGCTCGCCGCGTAAATCTTGCGTGCCAATTCGGGAATAAAGCCGAAGCAAGCCACACACTTATCGCGATAACGCTCCTGCATTTCCTTGAAGTAGGATTCATACTCCCATTCGCCGGAACCGAGAATCACAAACTGCACATCACTGTACTGGAGCAGTTCATCGAGAACTTCCCGCAGCAAATCCAGCCCCTTGGATGCCACCATCGGCGTCACCATGCCGATCATCGGCACATCGCCGCGCTCCGGCAGATACAGTCTTCTTTGCAGTTCCCGTTTGTTGATGGCTTTGCCCTCTTCAAACGAATCCTTGTCATACTGCGCGTACAGCATCATATCCGTGGCGGGATTGTAACTGACGGTATCCAATCCGTTGAGAATGCCCTGAATCTTGAACGCGCGGTCGCGGATCATGGAATCCAGCCCACAGGCAAACCACGGGTCACGCAGTTCCTGCGCATAGGTCGGGCTGAGGGTGGTAATCCGGTGCGCGGTTTCAATGGCACCCTTGAGCAGATTGATACTGCCGTCAAATTCGATCACACCCTGCCGCTCCGAAGGAATGCCCAGCACTTCTTCAGAGAGTTCCAGACTGTATTTGCCCTGATACTGAATGCTATGGATCGTGAACACCGTTTTAATGCCGTAGTACCACTCGTTCTGACCATAGAACAGATCATAATACACCGGTACCAGCGCGGTCTGCCAGTCGTTGGCGTGAATCACGTCAGGCTTGTAATCAATGTGCGGAAGCATCTCTAGGACGGCACGCGAGAAAAAGGCAAATCTCTCGGCATCATCATAGTGACCATAGAAGCCCTTGCGCTTGAAATAATACTGGTTGTCGATGAAATAATAGGTCACGCCTCTGTATTTCGCCTCAAACACGCCGCAATACTGACGCCGCCACGCAACCGGCACGGAAAGGCTGGTGATAAACTTCATATTGTCCTTGAGTTCCTGCGGTATTGCCTCGTACAGCGGCAATACCACCCGACAGGTCACCAGACGCTGCCGCATGGCATAGGCAAAGCTGCTGGCTGTCTCCGCCAAGGCACCCGATGAGGCAAAAGGTACCGCCTCGCTCGTTACATATAATACTTTCATTTTGATAGACCGTCCTCACTCCATACCCCGCCCACACCGCAGCACGTTCCTTGGAAACGCGTCGCGGCGTGGCGGAGCAAATTATCCGCAATGGGAATGGTATCCGGAACCCGGCACGCAGACATCAGACCCTGCTGCCCTTTGCCACATATATGGGATAGGAATCCGCACCAATCATCGTTTTGCCGTCGCTGAAGACTACGTCCTTATCGCTGACGACATATTCGAGCACGGTATTGTCTCCGATAACGGTATCCTGCATCACGATACAATTGGAAAGCTTCGCGCCCTTGCCCACACGCACGCCGCGGAACAACACGCAGTTTTCGACTTCTCCCTCAATGACACAGCCGTCGGCAATCATGGAATTCCGGACCACTGAGCCGAGACCGTATTTGGCGGGCATTTCATCTCTGACCTTGGTATAGATCGGGCGCATGGGATTGAAGAGATCCTTCAGAACGTCAATGCTCATGAGATCCATATTGGCATTGAAGTAAGACCGCATACCGTCAATCGCGCTGACATAACCGTCAAAACGGTAGCCGTAAATCTTGCTTTCCATCACGCCACGCTGCAGAATATCCCGTACAAAATTGTTGCGGTTGCGGCTGATGGCGTCGCTGATATTTTTCTGGAGGAAGTCCTTGCGCATCACATAAATGCCCATGCCCCAGTCGCACTTGTCATCCTTGTTGACGCCTGCCACGATATCCGTGACCTTGCCTTGACCGTTGAGTTCCAGCACGACCGGTTCGGTAAGACCGGTAGGCATATCACTGTGATGATATACGATGGTGATATCCGCGTTATTATCAAGATGCGCGTCAATCACTTTCTTGAAATCCAGATTGCAGATCATATCGCAGTCCGCGAGAATCACATATTCTTCATTGCAGTTACGCAGGAAATTGGAGATACCGTCCAACGCCTCAATGCGATTGCTGTACATCGAGTTGCCGTTGCCGAAAGGAGGCAGAATGAACAGACCTTCTCTTTTGCGGGACAAATCCCACGCCTTGCCGGAGCCAAGGTGATCCATCAGGGACTGGTAATTGCTCTTGGTAATAACGCCCACCTTGTTGACGCCCGAATTGACCATATTGGACAGCGGGAAGTCGATGGTGCGGTAGCGTCCGCCGAAGGGAATCGAACCGAAGGTTCTGATGCTGGTCACTTCACGGAGCGCGTCATCGTGCATATTGGAAAAAATAATTCCGACAACATTATTTCCTCTCATTACTTTGTCACCTCCGGAACATCTTCTTCAACCATCGCTTTGG
>CAMJHU010000387.1 GCA_946405565.1 uncultured Clostridia bacterium | reverse complement strand
TATCTGATTATGAATATGGACGGATTTATCCACCTTGCGGAGCTGCAGGGAATGCTGATGCTCATGCTGCTGATCGGGCTGTTCATGCGCAAAACAGGCACCATTACCGAGGCGGGCAAAAAAAGCCTGACCGACCTGATTATCAATATCATTCTGCCGTGCAATATTATCTATTCCTTTATGATTGAATTTTCGTATCAGATTTTTATCAGTTGCGGGGTGGTGCTGCTGATCTCGGTGCTGATACAGTTGATGTGTACCACCATCAGCCGGTTCTGCTACAACAGGGTTCCCGACGGACAGAAGGAAGTGCTGCAATACGCGACGGTGTGTTCCAACGCGGGCTTTATGGGCAATCCCATCGCGGAATCGGTCTTCGGTTCGCTGGGACTGCTCTATGCCTCGATTTATTTGATTCCGCTGCGCATTGTGATGTGGTCGGCGGGCGTGTCGTATTTTACGCACGCTTCGGATCGGAAAACCGTCATCAAAAAAGTGGCGACCCACCCGTGTATTATCGCGGTGTTCATCGGACTGTTCCTCATGGTGACGCAAATCCGGCTGCCGGGATTTCTGTCGCAGACCATCTCCAAAATCGGCGGCTGCACGACTGCCATGTCCATGTTTATCATTGGGGCGATTCTGGCGGAGGTCAACATCAAGACCCTTGTGAGCAAGGTGACGCTGCTCTATACAGGACTGCGGCTGGTGCTGATTCCGCTGGCGGTGTACGCGGGCTGTATGCTGTTTCATGTGAATCCGCTGCTGATGGGAGTTTCCACGGTGCTGGCGGGAATGCCTGCCGGTACGACGACGGTGATTCTCGCAACCAAGTACGGCGGGGACGAGCATTTTGCCACCAAGTGCGTGGTGCTGAGTACGGTGCTGTCGCTGGCAACCATTCCGGTGTGGTGCATACTTGTCAACCTATAACGCCGTTCCGCATATTCTGACGGTGGAAAATAAACGGTCAATCGTGAATATTTCACAATTATCTTGGCGCTGTTTTGGACAATTGTGTGGTTTTCACGGTTGACAAATTTTCCACCGTATGGTTTAATTGTATAAGTCAGAAAACAGCGCCTGCCCCTGACCGTGATAGGGTTCAGAAATCCCGTCAGGGGGACGAGGATGGAAGTTTATCGAAAGATTCGGCGGATGCTTCCCGGCTTGGCAGAGGAGCCGCCATCCGGCACACAAACCCCGCGGGCAACGGCGGGGACAAACGTGCCGGAACTCTGTGATACAATGGAGGTACTTATCTATGTGTGGTATCGTAGGTTACATCGGTGACAAGAATTCCACGGAAATCCTGATCGACGGTCTGAAAAAGCTGGAGTACAGAGGCTATGACTCCGCCGGCGTCGCGGTGTTCGGCAAGGACGGCGTGAATGTCGTCAAGGCGAAGGGACGCATCAGGAATCTGGAAGACAAGATCGGCGAAAATGTGCCGCAGGGCGTGTGCGGAATCGGTCACACCCGCTGGGCAACCCACGGAGCGCCGTCCGATGTCAACAGCCACCCCCATCGCAGCGGCAAGGTTACGCTGGTGCATAACGGCATTATCGAAAATTACTCCGAACTGCGCGAGGAAATGCGTGCGCAGGGGCGCGTGTTTGTCTCCGAGACCGACACCGAAGTGGCGGCGCAGCTCATCGACAAGTGCTATGCCGGCGATCCGATTGCCGCGATTTATGACGCGGTTGGGCAGATTCGCGGTTCCTACGCGTTCGGCATCCTGTTTGACGATCAGCCCGATGTGCTGTATGCCATCCGTAAGGACAGCCCGCTGATTGTCGGCATCGGTGAAGGCGAGAATTATATCGCCTCCGACATTCCCGCGATTCTCAGCCGCACCAACCAATACTATCTGCTCGAAGAAAATGAGCTGGCGATTATCCGCGCGGACAGCATCGAGATTCTCGACTGCGAAAAAGCGCCGATTCAGAAGGAAGTGTTCAAAGCCACATGGGATGTGTCGGCAGCCGAAAAGGGCGGCTATGATCACTTCATGCTCAAGGAAATCAACGAGCAGCCCAAGGTGCTGGCGGATACGATCCTTCCCCGTCTCAAGGACGGCGCGGCACATATCTTTGAAGAAGAGATGCCCGACATCTCCAAAATCAAGCGGCTGCACGTCGTCGCCTGCGGTTCGGCGCTCCATGCCGGCATGGTGGGACGGCACATGATTGAAAAAATCGCCAAGGTGCCGGTCATGACCGAAGTCGCCTCGGAATTCCGGTATTCGTCGCTGCTCTTTGAAGAGGGCGACGCGGTGGTGCTGATTTCCCAGAGCGGCGAAACCGCCGACACGCTGGCAGCACTGCGCATTGCCAAGAAGAGAGGCATTCCGACCATTGCCATTGTCAACGTCGTCGGTTCCACCATTGCCAGAGAAGCCGACATCGTGCTTTACACATGGGCAGGTCCGGAAATCGCCGTTGCCACGACCAAGGCATACACCTGTCAGGTGGCGGTCATGCTGCTGATGGCACTGCGGTTTGCGAGCGAGCGCGGCACGGCTTCCGCGGAGGAACTGGCGCATTATGCCGACCTGCTGCGGCAGATTCCCGATGTGGTGGCAGGTCAGCTCACCCATATGGAAGAATATGAAGCCATTTCGCAGCATTACAAGGACTGTGAGGATCTCTTCTTCATCGGACGCGGCTATGACGCGGCGCTCTGCTGGGAAGCGTCCATCAAGCTCA
>CAMJHU010000386.1 GCA_946405565.1 uncultured Clostridia bacterium | reverse complement strand
TGGAAACGGAAACCGTCAATCTGACCCAAACGCTTTGCGATGTGATGCTCTCCTTCTACGGCGATTTTGAGCAGAACGGGATAGAGCCGAAGGTGGAGATTCCGGACGAAATCTGTCATATCAACGCCAATGAAGCGGCAGTCAGACGGGTGCTCCAGAACCTCGTCAAGAACGCGCTGACACACGGTCAAGGGGAACTTTCCATCGGCATGACGCATCGAAAGGAATGGGTGGAAATATCCGTCAGCAATCGGGTGGCGGAAGGCGAAACCATTGACGTTTCACGCGTCTTTGAAAAATTCTACAAGGCGGATTCCTCCCGCCACAAAAGCGGCTCCACGGGGCTTGGCTTGTTTATTGCCCGCACGCTGACAGAGAGAATGGGCGGCAAAATAGGTGCGAGCGTATGCGATCATGTCTTTACCGTTACTGTATCATGGAAAAGGATTTGAAAAAACATGAAGATTCTGATTATCGAGGACAACGGAGAAATCAACGATCTGATAAAGGACGCGATCACCGGCGCGTTGAAAGAGGCGTCTTGCTTACAGGCTTACTCCGGCACGGAAGGACTGCTGCTGCTCCGAAACGCCCAAGAAGGCGAAATCGCGCTGGTGCTGCTCGATCTCATGCTGCCCGGAAAGAGCGGAGAAGAAGTGCTGAAAGAAATCCGCGGTTTCACGAAAATACCGGTGATTGTGGTGTCCGCCAAAAACGCGCTGGACAACAAAGTTGACCTGCTGATGGCGGGCGCGGACGATTATCTGACCAAGCCCTTTGCAATCAAGGAACTGCTGGCAAGAGTGCAGGTGCAGCTCCGGCGCTCCGCGGAAAACGCGGAATCGGGCAGCGGTGAAAAGCTGTCCGGCACGCTGCGTCACAAGGGGATGGTGCTTGACAGAGCGGATCATTCCGTATCAGTCAACGGAACGCCGCTTGCTCTCACGCGGCAGGAATTTCAGATATTGGAGCTGCTTCTCCTGAATCCCAACAAAGCCTTCAGCAAGCAGGAGATATACGAATACGCTTGGAATGATTTCTACATCGGCGAGGACAAGACCATCAACGTCCACATCAGCAATATCCGCGGCAAGATACGCGCCGTTTCGGAGGAAAATTACATCGAAACCGTATGGGGCATCGGTTTTAAGCTGGCAAAGTAACGCCAGCGACAGTCCTGCCTGTTGACATAATCGTATTTGACCAGCCATTCAGCCACCTCCGTGGAAACGTCATATGGCGTTTCCGCGGAGGTGGTTTGTTTCTTCCTGTTGATTCGGACGGAATGATTACGCTGATGCAGAACATTCCGTAATTTCTTTTCAAAGCGGTCCCATCGAGATATCGGACGGCGATATCAACGATATCAGCTGCCTGAGGAAACTCAAAAATCTGAAACAGCTTGTCATCGCAAGAAATCGAATATGGGATCTTTCCCCGCTCGAAGAACTGACGCAGCTGGAATTTCTCGATCTGTCCCATAATCCGATTACCGATATTGCTTCGCTGTCTTCGCTCACTTCCCTGAAGCAGCTTTATCTCAACGGATGTTCCGTCAAAGATGCTTCACCGATTTACGGTCTTTCATCCCTTGAAGTACTGTACCTTTCCGACGACGACATAAGCGGCATTAACGGATTCAGCGGTCTGAAACATCTGAAAGCCATCGACCTCCAAAGCAACGGATTGGTGGATGTGTCTGTTCTAGTGTACTGACAGAACTGGAAAAGATTTTTATAGGCTTCAACCGCGCTTCCGATGTGAGCTTTTTGCGTTCGCATACCCGGAACAAAATCGTAGAACTTCAAATCTGTGGAAATCCGATTACGGATACGTCTCCGCTCTGTTCCGGATTGGTGTTTGACAACAGCCGCAGTGTTTCCGTCAGCGCGGGACGTCTCGGGACAGTTGATCTTTCCTTTCTGGGCGATATTGACGTCTTTGATCTGATCCGTCTGGATGGCACCGACTGCACGCAATTGTGGCGGAATGTCAGCGGCAAACAGATTTTGTGGCTGGTTGTGGACCATTCAGGGCTGCGTGATATCCGCTGGCTGGAAACCGTGCGTTCCACATGGAATTTTGATATCTCCGGCAATCCCGGCATCAGGGACCTCTCCGCGCTGAAGAAAATGGAAAGCCTGCAGACGGTCACCGTTTCGAAGGATATGCGTCCCCTGACCGAGGCAGTCGCCGCTGACGTCAGATTTTCCTTCCGGTTTGTGTAGGCACCAACCAAGCTAACTGCCGTGTACGATCAGACTGGAAAAAACACAGACAATACCGTTAAAAGACGGTGCAGTTTTTTTGTCAAATTCCTGCATTTCCGCTGGTATCCACAAGCGACAGGGAAATGGAAAGTTTTCCCCCGGACGCGTTGTGGAAAGCTTTGTGGAAAATGTGGAAAACAATGGATAGAAGGGGATGAGAGCGGCGGGAATAGAAGCAAAAATGTGGAAAAAGATGTGGAAACAAATCGGGCAAGAGGGAATTTGACAAAAGCGCGGTGCTTTGGAAAGGATTTCTTTCCGTCAAAAAATTTCCTCGAAAAATTTTTTTCAAAAAAATGAAAAAAACACTTGACAAATCGAAATCGACGTGGTAATATATACAAGCATTCGGGGGGACGCCCCGGAGGGCAAAAGAAAAAGTTGGTGTTGATGACGGTGAGGGTCCACCCGTTCCCATTCCGAACACGGAAGTTAAGCTCACTT
>CAMJHU010000385.1 GCA_946405565.1 uncultured Clostridia bacterium | reverse complement strand
AGCAAACTGTATTTTTAAGCAGAAAATGACTGATTAAATTCTGCATAGTTCCTAATTTGTTTTCATCGCCCGAAATCAGAATCGGCTGCAAGTACTTCAGCCTTCTTAACAGCAGTAATAATATGTCTGCATAGGCAGTATAGGATTCCGGTATTCTGTCATTTTCTATTATTCCTACATTTCTGATATAATCCCAAAAATCACAAAACTCGCTATCGGTGACAGTTATTTCTTTCCCGTTGGTAATCATCAAGCGATCATCCTGCCAACTGATTTGCTTAATGCTGCTGTCTGTATAGAGGATTTGATGGTTAGAATTGATAACCTCCAACAATTCCTCTTTAAGCATATTAAAACTAAGATTCTTCGGATTACTGTGCAGCCAGTCAACAAATGTGGCGTCTGAATGCTCCGGATTATCGACAGAGCTGTAATTATCAAGATAAATAAAAATAAAATCCCACTTTGCACACAGCACCTAAAAATATCGCTATTTAGGGCTTTTATAGAAATGAAAAGGCACTGTTCAGGAATTTGGATTCCCAAATCTCATGTTTTTGTATTCAAGAATAACGCAAAATAGGCATTTGATCGATTATCAGGTGCCGTATGCAAGTCGGGATTTTTAAAAATATTGATAGGCAGCGGACGGAGGTATCTTTCCATTACAGGCTTTACTTCCGACCAGTTTAAGCCCCCGTTACCGCAGCCGAGCTTCGGAAAAGCAATGGACCCAATTCCAAGTCTTTCATAATTATCCGCAAATTTTCTTAAACCACTTTCGATATATTCTATCTTAGACGGGTTTCTCCAATGATTCTTTGTCGGGAACATCAATACCCATTTTTCAGGTGATTTCCACAGATAGAGTTTTCCGGTATCCAGTAAATGTCCTTCACACACTCTTTGATAAGCCGAAAACATTTCGGGGTATTTATTTTTATATTGCAGCGCAATTCCTTTTCCCATCACACCGACGGTATTTACTGTATTGACCTGTACTTGTGCCGGACTTGAAAGAAGGTCGCCTTTTAAATATGCAATCATTTTGTTCTCCTCGAATCGGGCAAATTGTTTCTTATCTACGATTGTAGTATAACATATTCATTGATACTTTTCAATCATTCATTATGAATTTTGGGTGTGATAGGAAATATTGCGTTTATCAACAATATTCTGTAAATCACGGCGGTTGCGCAGTTTTGAATAACACACAACCGCCGTATTTTCACTTCCTCAATACATCGGGCAGCCGTAGCCGAAAATCTTCTTGCTGCCAACGGGGTAATGCTGACGCTTGCAGGCATTACCGGAATTTCCCTCGATGGTGTAGACCACGCCGTCCTCGCATTTTTCCACGATGCCGACGTGATTGCAGCGTCCGTCGCCCTCCCAATCAAAGAAGATCAGGTCGCCCGCTTGCGGCAGATAGTCCCTGTCCTGCCATTGTCCGTTCTTCTTGAACCATGCCACACCGTCCGAACAGAGCGAGAATTTCGGGATAATGCCCGCTTCGATATACCCGCACTGGTCGGCGCACCACGATACATAACAGGCGCACCACGCAATGCGCGATTTGAAGCCGTACCATGACCAATAGGGCTGTCCGCCTTTGTTGCCTATCTGCGCGGAGGCGATTTCCACAATGACCTGATTGCCGCCCGCAGTGAAGGCGCGTCCGATGGGGTAATAGCGCAGCACGTTGAGGACATAATTGCTGTCGCCGTAGCTGCTCCAGCCTTTCTTCTTCGCCATCAGGTCGGAAAATTCCAGCGCGTTGGCGGTCGAATAACCTTTGTAATGCTCCTGCGCCCACGCGATATAGCCGTTGCCGTAATTGTAGCCCTGCAAAGCGAGCTTGATGTTGTCCATGTCAATCGGGCTTTGTACGTTGGCTGCTTTCAAGCAAGCCGCGAGATTCTGTATACCCACGTTGATGGAATACTCAGGGTCTACGATACTGCCCGGATGGTGCAGGAAGCGCGCGTTGTAGGAACATTCCGACGCCTGCATGGGGTCGAGTCCCTTGCCGCCGGATTCCTGCATCATGACCGCCATAATCAGATCGGTGTATTCGGGAATACCGTGTTCTTTGGCGTACTTTACGATGATGGGACGGTAGTCCTTGACCTCCACACTGACCGGCGTGTAGGATTTGCTGTTGCTCCCACCTCCGAACATCGAAATGGCACAGCCGAAAATCACCACAATCAGAATAATCACGACGGCAACCCAGCCGCCCGCCAGCAGCAGCGTCACCAATGCCTTTGTTGACTTCACCGTTACCTTGACGGCTTCGACGGTGGCGCGAATGGTCTTGCGGGAAGCGTCCGCGGCGCGTTTGGCGTACTGCTTTTTCTTGTAGGCGTTCTTGGCAGCGTTGGCGGCATGGGCGGTCTTTCCGGCTGCCGCGCCTGCTCTGTGTGGATTGGCAACCGTCAGGCTTCTTCCCGCCGCCTGACCTGACGATCTGACGGCGGAAAGGCTTTTTGCGGAAGTCCGGTAGGACGTAATGGACTTGCCCGTCTGCTTTTTCCTGTACGCCTGCTTTGCACTGGTCTGCGACACACCGACTGTATTACCTGAACGGCTCGCCGCCGGACTGGACGGCGGGCGGTTCGATCTGACAGAAGTACCGGACGGCTGACTTGCCGTGGCAGCTTTTTTCCTGAATCCGTGAAAGTGGAAAAGTGGAGAAGTTGAAAAGCGCGTAAAATAGGG
>CAMJHU010000384.1 GCA_946405565.1 uncultured Clostridia bacterium | reverse complement strand
GTTGTATTTCTGGTCGAGGAAAAAACCCGTCTTCTGTCCGTTTTCAAAGTCCACCCATACGTAGTTGATGGGGGGATTGCCGTTCCACACGGCAAAGAAAAGCTCTGAAATCCGGCTGTATTCCTCATTAATGGTCACTTGTTCCGACAAATTCTCTCGCTCCTCCGGCGTGCTTCATGGTATTCCTGCGTTCAGGGAGAAGAGAATATCATGAAGACATCATCATTTCCCTCTATTTTACTCCGAATTATCCAAAAGTTCAAGAGATTATGGTGAGGGAATGTTTGAAATTACTGTGAATGTGGAACGATTCAATTGTCATCCTCATTCATTCTGATAAATCGTTTGCCGCCGATGGAGACAGTTACACTGCCTCCCGTGGCATCTGCCAGCTTGACAGTCAAGCTATCCAGCGACTCCTGTGTAATGACAAAATACATTGTTACTGCCGAGCCGAAATCAGCACGGATCACTTTCCCTCCACAGGCGGGAATCAGCGATTGCAGTTTGCCGTATTGATTGTAATCGCAAAGAAGGGAGCAATCGGTGCAAAGTCGCATCACAGCGATACCGGCAGCCGAAATGCCGATGGCGGCGGCATGGCTGTAAGCACGCACCAATCCGCCGCCTCCCAGCAGAATGCCGCCGAAATAACGGGTGACAACGACGGCGCAGTCGGTGAGATCGTTTCTCTGAATCACATTGAGAACCGGCATTCCTGCCGTGCCGGAAGGTTCGCCGTCATCGGAATAACGGGTAATGCCGCCGTCCCGCAGCCGATAGGCGTAGACATTGTGTCTGGCGTCCCAATGCCGTGATTTGATGGAAGCGATAAAATCCAGCGCTTCCTGTTCGCTGCTGACCGGACATACATACCCGATGAAACGCGACCGTTTTTCCGTGAATTCATCCTGCCCGGCGGATGCGGGCGTTTTGTATTCCTGCAAAGGTTTACCACCCTTCGATTGAAACTTGATATACTATTTTGTTGCGTAACACCATTCACCGCCGGTCAGCTTGCCGAAGATGTACTTGTTGGAAGCGGATTCACACATCGTAAAAAGCTTTCCCTCGCTGGGCAGAAACTCGATTTCCTCCGACATGGGCGGCAGCTTCTGACTTTTCGTAAGCGTGGCGGAGTCCAGTTCATACAGCGGCAGACCAGCGATTTCCCCGTTGGGGGTGAGCTTGCTTTCGTCGTAGATTAAAATCTGTGAGAAAGCCAGACCATAAGAGGTGGAAAGATAAATACTCCGGTTGGCAAAACACATTCCCTGCACCAGATCCGGCAGCGAATAAGCCACCACTGGCTGCGGTGCCAGACCGAATACGGCATCCTCACCGTCGGAGAATTCGTAAGCGACTGCAAGCGCCTGATTGTAATCGCCGGCGGATGTCGTCAATTTATGGCTTTTTGCCGTGGGATAATTTTGCTCGCGGTAAAATTCGCCGACATAAAGTCTGCCGTCGTGAATGGTGGTAAAGGCGACCCCGATGTCGGTGCCGTCTCCCAGAGCGGTACGGAAGGTACCGAGACAGGGAATGGCCTCATCTGTTTCCGCCGAAAGGACGGTGGCACGGTCATAGACATACAGACAGCCGTCAGCGCCCCCCGCAATATAGACATACTGTTCTGTCACACTCAGACCGCCCGCATGACAGGCAAAGGGCTGACTGTCGGTTCCCAGCATACGGGTACGCTTGGCTTCACCGCTGCGGCGGCTTACCACATAGATTGGTGAAGCGGACCCGTCGGTCATGTAGCCGGTGACAAAAAAGCAGTCGGTCTTGTCGTCATAAGCGATGCCCTGTGCCACAAAGCCTTCATTGCAATCCGGAATTTTAAACGCTTTTTCCGAGAGCTGATAATACTTCTGCACCGGAAAGCGGAAATAACATCTGGCGCCGATCAAAACCACTGCTGTCAGAATCAGCAGACACAGTAGCAGACGTCCGATAAACTTCTTGAATGCAGCCCATTTTTCTTTCATTAAAAACAACCTCCTGTCAGAATGACCCCAAGGAGCCGGGCTCATCAGTCCGAGTCCTTGGGGTCAGTGCAATGCGTTACGACCGATTCCGTCGGAAATGTTTCATTTTAATAGCTTACGCCGGATACTTCACTGATGACTTTCACCAGCTTGTTGAGATCCTTTTTCTTGAATTTTTCAATAGCAACGCTTTTACCCATACCGGTAATGATTTCAGGATCGGCGACCAGCGTATCCACATTTTCAATGATCGTGGGGAAGTACCAGTCAAACGTCAGCTTATTGCTGGGACTCAGCATAGCATAACAGGCTTCCACGCCTTCTTTGGTATCTTTAGCGCCCTTATTGTCGATGACAAACTGCATGAAATCCGCTGTATCCAGATCCATACTGTAAGTTGAACCGGCAGTGGCGAATTCAATGCGGGACATACTGAAAATCAAATCCAGGAAGGTCGCGCGGTCAAAGACTGTGGCAGACGGCTCTTCCGCGTCAATAAAGGGAAAATTGACGGCAGGTTTAATGTTTTCGCTTTCCAGTCCATCGGTGAGCGCGTTTGTAAACGCAAAGCAAATCTGAATGTCCTTTTCTTCGTATTGTTTGGATTCGATGCCCCATGCGGTCAAACGCTCGGTATCGCCATAAGAACCGACCTTGACCTCCGCGTCAACAATGGCTTGACATTTTTCACCGAAGGAGGCTTTTTCGTCATCGGTCATATCCGCCACATAACGAAAAAGCCG
>CAMJHU010000383.1 GCA_946405565.1 uncultured Clostridia bacterium | reverse complement strand
CCGGACTTTCTCCCCGACAGCTGGCAGGCTCGTTCATATCGTTCCCCATACCTGCCACGCCGTCATCCGTCATGCCCTTCTGCTTGTCCGCCCACCAGTTGCGCACGGCACGCCGTCCGAAATCCGGAAATACGGAATCACCCGGCCAGACCACGTTTTCGTACACACTTCCGTCGGAAGCGTGTACAAAATAATCGTTGGCAATCCCCTCGTCATAAACAAAATAGCCTTCCTCTTTTTTCACGCCGGGGTCGATAATCGTCACTACCTTGAATCCCCGCTTTTGCAGTTCCTCCAGCATTTTGCAATGATCGGGATACTGCGATTCTCCCCATGTGAAAACTTTGAAATGGTCCATGTAATCGATGTCGCAGTACAGCACATCACAGGGAATATCGTTTTCCCGCATTCCGTCCGCCACGGAGAGCAGTTCGTCGCGGTTTTCATAAGACCAGCGGCACTGATGATAGCCGAGAGTCCAGAGCTGCGGCAGCGGCGTGGTGCCGGTAAGATAGGTATACCCGCTGATAACGGACTTGAGCGTCGCGCCGTAAATCAGATAATAGTCAAGATTGCCATCGTCTGCCGAGAATGAAAAATAGCCGCTGTTTTCCTTGCCCAAATCAAAATAGGTGCGATGGTGGTTATCAAAGAATATGCCATAATTGACCGCCTCCCGATGCACCAAAAGAAAAGGTATGGATTTATAAAGCCGGGTCATGGATTCAAAATGCGGCTCGGGAAGATCGCTGTTCCACATTTCAAAATCATAGCCTTTTTTATCGAGGAAGCTGTACTTATCTCCCAGACCATAAAAATATTCATCGCCTTCCATACACTTGACCACTTCAATGGCGTGCCGGGTCAGACCGTCCGTCAGTACATGACCCTCCATTCGCGCCTGCTCCGCTGCGGCTTTGCTGATGATGGCGGCGCCCTGCGCTTCCCGTTCTCCTTTATAATCGCGGCAGAGAACGGTACCGTCAGAGGTGTAAAAGTTCACACGGCATTGATCGTATACATAAACAGCCAGCTTGGAGGTAGAGATAACAATGTAATTCCCCACCATATTGGCAATCACATTCACTGGCTTGCTCTTATCTCCCTCAATGGCAAAGGAATGGTTCACGTGGGATTTGCCCGGACTGAAGATATTGATGATTTCATCTGTAATAG
The DNA here is from genome assembly GCA_946405565.1 of uncultured Clostridia bacterium. GTDB lineage: Bacteria > Bacillota > Clostridia > Oscillospirales > Acutalibacteraceae > RUG762. Next base: position 1,567 of record CAMJHU010000383.1, on the reverse strand, counting down.
CTGTTACCACAACCTGATTGTGTTCAAATTGAACAATAACACGGCTTCCTTCAACGTCGAACCGTGTGATTTTCCCATAATTCATCATTCTGACTAACTTCCCTTCCGTTTCATCTGTATGATTTATTATATCAGAAGATCCGCATAATATCAAGGTATATGATATGTCGAAACAGTTAAAAGTAACGTATGCTCCATCAACCGAATGTCGGGGAATCTCTCCTATTTTTTCTTATCTATATGATATTTAAGTATATAATACGCCAGCATAACCGCAGGAGACAAAAAAAGAAATGATATGACAATGTTTGTTAGAGTCATTGAACTATAATGGAAAACTGGGAAAGGCATGGCGGGAATATAATAATCAACGACCGAACTGCAAATCAAAAACAAGTAAACCAAAAAAACAGTCGCACAAATATTCCGTGAAATCCTTCTGTATCTCCATTGCGTCAGCCTATCAATATAATACTGAACATGCGCCTGCCCCATAGGGAAGCACGCCGTCTGCCTGAATTGCCGCAACATGGTGATCTTTTTGGGCAAGGATATTTTCATGGACAGTATGTTTTCAATCATTGCCGTCAGTTCAACATTCTCCTCATATACGTCTACGCCATCAGATGATGTATTTCGATTCATAGCAATTCACTCAATATTAGAAAATAGTGCCGATGCTGCTATCGGACAAAATAATGCCGTTAGAATAATCAGGATACGTATCATTAAAAATCGATATGTGTCCATTCTCATGTGTTTTGGAAAAAAGCGCAGACAATTGCCCATATTGAAGCCAATCATGAGCGGCACCAGAATATAGGTCGGTATTACAATCATCAAAGCTATAAGTGTTTCAGAGTCACGCAGCAAAATAATAAAACGAATGGTGGACAGATAACATAATCCTGCCAGCAGTTCCTTCCAAAGTGTGCGGGTGCGAAAGCTGGGGAGTTCCCGCAGCAAGGGGATTCTATCGATCAGGCGGATGCCAAACCGATGTTCGATCTGCCGCTCATTCCCCGAAGCATCCCCCATATGATAACCGATTCCGCCTGATCGCGGGCATATAATTCACTGTATTTTGCACGTTTAAGCAGCAAATTGGTTTCTTCGAGTGTGCATCAAGTGCCAGCGCAATATCAATAACAACATAACGACCCGGGTGGAGATTTTTCTCGGAACAATTGCGGAGTTTATTGAGATAGGATTTCGATACATTGGCTTTTTCAACTATTTTTATGATGGGTATCCGCTTTTTGTCTATCAAGTCGGCTAACGCCCGATTAAATTCATTTCCCGTCATCATGCCTTTGAGCGTGGCATCTTCATATTTCTGTGCATTTTCCAATGAACGGTGATTTTCGTTGGTGATTTTGCCCAAAGCAGCTTTCTTCTTATCGTTTATTTGTATTGATTATAACATTCCATATGTGAATATGCAAGCTGTTTTTCAAAAAAAACCACTGGACGTTTTGAAAACGCAAAACGTCCAGTGGCTTTTTTGAAAATATTCCACCTGAGCGGATGGGAGTTGAAGAGTGAAGGAAAATGGTGTAAGATGTAC
>CAMJHU010000382.1 GCA_946405565.1 uncultured Clostridia bacterium | reverse complement strand
GTTTTTTGTACGCTGTTTTTTGAGATTTACAATTTGTTTACAATTTTATCTTTCAGACGGCGGATTCTTCCATAAAACACGCCCTCCTCAATATCAAATCGCATACAAATTTCTCGTGTAGAGAATCCCTGAATCTTCATAAGAAGCATGTCCAGCGTGAACTTATCAGCCTCCACCACCGCTTTGTAAAGAATAGGATTGCTGATGTCATCAAGCATTTTTTCAACGGTGTTGATTTCTTCGCTATCCTCGCAACTTGCCAAATCCGAAATATCATCGGGAATATCTTCCACATGAACCAAATATCTTCTGTCAGAATTGAAGACGGCAAGATCAAAGTCAATCATGATCTGAATGTCTGTCTCACTCATACCATGCTGACGCATTTCCTCTACTCTGTTATTTTCTTCACGCTGCCACTCGGCTTTTGCATAACCGTGATTGTAAATCATTGTTTTACATCCTTTCAAAATCTGATTTTGTGTCAATTCAGATATTTGAAAGGCGGCGAACGGCAGCCTACGCAATGGGCGAATAAAGACAAATAATGAAAAGGCGCTTTGATAATTTGAAGCGCCTTTTCATATGTAACTATGACTGCGTATCGTTATTGTTTTGAAAACACCTGCCCAAAACACAAAATCCCCTCCAAACCATCACACAGGGCTTGGAAGGGTAGTATGTTTGTAAGCGTGTGAATGTGACCTGCCATGCTCCGTTTTATTAGGCAGGCTTTGTAAAATGAAAAAAACACCCAGGTATAGCAAAGCCATTTTACCTGTGTGATATGTTATCACCATGTCAAATATTATTTTGTCACAATACGTCGAGGTGTGGTCTTGTGTCTTGGATAATTTATCTCGTAAAATCAAAAATAAGAATCTTGCTTGTTTTCTTCTTCATAATGAAGATACTCATTTGAAGTATTATCTCAGGAATTTATAGCTAAATAATATTTTTATCTACAAAAACAGCTCGACAATTCGTATGAAAAGTGGTAAAATAGTAATAAATCGACTATGTTCGTCAAGCTTTTTGAAAACAAACAGCAGCGTATGCAGGAGGTCGTCATTATGGGAATCTGCCCGGCTTGTGGAATTGGTACTCTGGTAAAATCTGACAATACTCTGTATTGTGATAAAGGCTGCGGTTATATAAAAGAATATCCTTCGCTGTCCTCGCAGGATTGGCTGCTGGATATTTCAAATAATCGCGAGCAATATTGGAAAAACGAATTTTTTGACGCTCTGCCTACATTCATTGCGCATGAATATCGCAGACTATGGCTGATGACCTGTCGTCCGAATGCCTTCTGTATGGTATACCAGCTCAAAGATGTGTGCGAAGTGCTGATGAAATTCCCTGTTCTGTGTGCGGCAGCTTACCTCAAGAATGATGCGGTCAGCGCAAAGCTGGTGGAAAAGCCGCTTTCTTTAGGGGACTGGCACAGCATATGTCAATTCATTGTCAGCAGATACAATGGCGCTCCCCGTTTTGAACTGCCGGCGTGTCTCAGAATTATTCTGGACGGAATCAAGAATGTCTACAGCAAAAACAACATTGTCAATTACCGGAACGAATATCTCGGTCACGGCGCGATGGGATTTGAAGATAATGAGGACTATCGCCTGTTCGGGGAAAACATGATAAAAGATATTTCCTCCTATCTCGATACGGTGCTGTCGGATTACGGGAAGCTGAAGGTCGCTGTGGGCGGGGTGGATTTGACCGGATGGCAGTTGCCGGAGCATCTTCCGGATGACGCTGAGCCGATTCTGCACATAGAGGATCAAGAGATACCGCTTGATCCGTTTATTGCCAACAGCAAGAAACACGGCGTGCTGTTTTTCGATTATTACAAAGCCAGCCAGAATAATCTGCTTGCCAACGGACTGAATTACACCATAGGCGGAGGCAGAAAGCTCTTTGTCGCGCCTTATTATTGCGAAGTTTACGGAAGACAATTCGGCAATGCGATGCATAGCTCTGGAAATCAGATGGAGATAACTATCGAAGACAGCGTCAGTACTCGTGAAATCGAGGATTATCTCTCTGAACTCAATGAAGCCGATCATTTTGTACGTCCGGAATATATTATCGACTGGCTGAAAAGCAAACTGAATGACGACAAAGGCTCTGTGCAATTGCTTATGATGGAGCGGGGCATGGGCAAGACCGCTTTTTCCTATGCGGTAGAATCCGGCGAATTGAAGGATTTTGCGGACGTCTATGCCTGCGCCTATTACGGCGGACAGTCCGGCATGAGAAGCGACTACATCACCGGTATCAACAATGCACTGACTGCCGATCTGGTTCAGGTTCAGAGAAAAGAGGATCAATTCGTTCTGCTGGAACAATCGGTGGAGGACAAGTCGGGGAATATGGTCAGGACGCTGCAATATTTCCGAGATAAATACGCTGAGAAGCGCGGCAAATCAAAACTCCTACTCATCATCGACGGCGTGGACGAGCTGCCGGTGGAATCCGCGAGCCTGTTCGATTATTTTCCAAGTCTTGAAGATATGCCGGAAAACGCCTATATTCTTATCACTTCCCGAAACCCGCAATCGGAACAGCTCTCTACTCATCTCACAAAAGCACTGGAATTGCTGCAAGTGTCGGACACCATGCGCGTTTATGCCAATGAAAACGCCGAGAACGGCGCTCAGAATCATGCAATACTAAAAAAATACGCCACTACCAAGATCAAGGTGCTGGACGGCGGCAAAATGCGCGCTCTCACACAGG
>CAMJHU010000381.1 GCA_946405565.1 uncultured Clostridia bacterium | reverse complement strand
AAGATTGAAAAAACTCGACAGAGTTATGCTCGAAATTCAGCGTTCGGTTGTTCCTATTCGCCCTGATGATGGCTCTACCCCCAGATACCAATATCCTCGCAAGTCCAAATATCATCATAACAAAAAATCTAATTTGTGATTTACTTCACTAAGTTGTGGATAGTGTTTTTCAAATAGAACGTCGCAAAACAGTGTGGTGCAATTCAGTATTTTGAGCTGCAACTCCAATTGTGACTGTGTTCCGGCAAATTCTTCTTTGAGATAAAAGCAAACAAAATCACCTAAATAGCACAGTTTCTCTGTCGCTTTATACTCTTGCGCTTCATTGAGTACATCGCAAATCCACTGCCCATCATCCTGCATACATTTCTCATAAGTGTCCAGTGCAGCTTGCTTAATGATTGTTTTGTTATCATCCGGCTTATATTCCACCACATAATCCACAAAGAATCGTTTGTCGTCTGCCTGAATAGTATGGTAAATAATCTCGCTGATCCGGACGGTGTCTTCCGGTTCCAGCGATTTCAGATAATCCAGTATGGCAAGGTTGATGCTGTCAACGTCCTCGCAGCGCTTGAGGAATCCTGCACGGATGCTCTTGTGGGTAAAATCAAAGCGACCGTCCTCGCGCTGCATGAAGCAGTCGTTCATGTAGTTGACGAAATGGGAAAAGTCGATCTCTGTCCATTCTTTGCCGAGCAGTGCGGAAAGGTCTTTTCTTCGCCAGCCGGAACGGGACACCGCAAGGTATTCTCCGGCTTTTGCAACCAGTGACTCGTTGATTCTTTTTCCCGCTTCCCGTAGAAGAGCCGCGCTCATTTCGTCGAGATCGTCAGGACAGTCCGATTGTATCAGTTCCAGTTGGTGCTGCTCGATGGCTTCCATGCCGTCGCCTTTGCTGTGAATGTCCGCGAAATCCTCCCGGTTCATCATCAGCAGACGCTGCACCAGCAGCGACAGATAGAGGGGGTTGTCCGATGATTCCAGCTTCACCATTGCTTCACGGACAGGCGTGGAAAGCTCACGCCCGTTTCTGTCGAGAATGCCGTCGATGACCTGCTGCTTGTCCGCTACGGTCAGTTCGCGCAGGACTTCGCACGGTCTGCCGCTGGTCAGAAAATCCGGTGTGCAGGTCATGACAAAATGCAGATTCTCCCATACGGAGGTCGGAATGAAGTAGAGCTTGTCCCGTTCCTCGCTTGGCGTAAGCTGGTCGGCAGCGTCCAACAGTATCATCAATTTGTTCCCCGTATGGGTGTACTCCGCGCAGACCTCCGCCAGTTTGTTTCGCCAGTCGTCAAGACTGTGTGATTTACGTTCCCCCGTTTGCGGGTCTTTTTCCTCGATGAAATGCTCGGTATGCTGCTGTTCCTCTATGTAGTAGATGATGTTTTGTATGATTTCCATCGCCGTGTCGCTGGCGGTGGTCAGTCCGGAGATGAAGGGCAGCACCGTCCAGTCGGTTTCGGCAAGCCCCACGGCGAGATGACTCAGAAGCGTGCTTTTGCCGCTGCCAACCGCGCCTTTGATGATGGTGACGGGCTGCTCGATGATTTTAGCAAGCAGGTCCTCCGCTTCGGTCTGTCTTGCGCGGAACAGACTGTCCTTTTCTTTGACGAACAGTTCGTGCGTCCGGCGTTCCCGTTCAAAGGGTGTGAGATTCTCGGTCTTCTGCCACTCCGGTAGAAGCATTGCCTTGATGTCCTCCACCAGCATTTCGGCAAATTCCTTCACTCCGTCAAAGCCTTCGCCGTTCCAACGGAGCGTGTAATGCTTGATTTTGCCGCCTGTCATGTTCTCGATTCTCTGTTTGAGAGCTGCGACCTTCTGCGCATGTTCCTCATCCTCCGAGAGATAATCCGAGGGAGCTTCGCCTTCGATTTCCCGGAAATAGAAAAGCGTGTTGTCGAATTTAGCCCTGTCGCAGAGGGAGCCGTATTCGATTTCCAGCGCGGTGACGCTGCGTTCCAGATCGTCTAATTCGAGATGCTTTCTCTCCGCGGCGGTACGGATCAGTTCGCTGTCGGGAATCCAGCCGTAGCGGTAGCCCAGCAGAACCACCATAGGCGGCTTGCAGCGGTCGATTTCGTCCAGACAGACGTCGAGTACCTTTCTGGAGCCCTCGTCCGTGTCGAGATCGCCCGTATTGATGCCCCAGCGCAGGTCGCAGAAATCGAATTCATCGTGGTGCTTACGAGCTTCTTCATTCAGCTCCGGCGCAGTAATATCCCTGATTGCGTCTCTCTCAAAATGCATATCGCGGAATGTGCTTGATACAAATACAGTTTTCATGACAATTGCCCCCTGCTTGGTGCGTTTGATTACATTTTAATCCATTTTCTGTGAGATATCAACATTATATGAGCAAATATGGTAGCCATGAATGCGCTGATGCGAAAAATAAATATAATTTTTTCCATAAATTGTTGATTTTTAGTGCAAAAGATACTATAATTGAGATGACAAAATTATAAAAAAGTTTGTTGTTCATGGTCTTTTTTTCTTACTTGAAAAAACAAATTGTGAAAGGAAACATCGAATTGGGAAAGAGACTAATTGATTTATCATATAGAGTTCCTGGAGGATTTTCGCCAAACGGATTGCAAAAGGTGTTTATTTCATTTCATCCTTCTGACAAAGACAAGATGGAACGAATCATAAGAGATATATTCTCGGTCGCTGATTGTGCAATTTATTATCATACCGATTTTTTATATGAACAGGATATTGATTTAGAAGACTATGAAACC
>CAMJHU010000380.1 GCA_946405565.1 uncultured Clostridia bacterium | reverse complement strand
GGTGTCACCGAACAGCTCAAGGCACAGGATCAAATGCTGTGGGTGCAACGGATGAACAGTATCCGGGATAGAGCAATGGAAATAGTCAATAGTGAATTGATCAATAATTAAGCATAATGGGCGGAGATAGTTTATTCCATCTCCGCCATTATTGCTGTAACACCGTTTACTCGCTCATGATCTGCTTCAACGGTATTCTTTTCATAGACTGTCCGTAAGCAAACATGATGCCTTCATAAACGACGATAAAAACACCGAGTGTGATAAAACATATCGGAAAGTCAAATTTGTATTCGGGTACACCCTCAACACCGGCAAATACAATGTCAACCATGATTTTCAGCAAAGCGTACTGATAGACAGATCCGATGACAAATCCGATATAAGCCGCGGGACGGTAACCGTCGAGGACAGAGCGTTTACAGTCTGCGCTCTGATAGCCGAACACACGCATCATGGTAATGTTCTTTTGGTTGGAACGTATAACGGACGTCACAGCGATATACAGCGTGGTAAACGCCAGCACAACGCCAATAATAAATATCATAAACCCCATCATATCGCTTGCCAAATCCTTCATGCTTGCGGACATTTGTATCATAGCAGAAAAGCAGAACGAGGAAAAGGCGATGAAAAATACTAGCGTTTTGCGGCTTCTCAGCACGGAGCTTTTCATTTCGGCGACAAAGCTCTTTTTGTCTTTGACGTCATGGTTTTTGCCCTTCGATTTCACAATTCCCTTGAGAAGATTCACACAGGGCTGATTGAGCTTCAACAGGCTGTACCCTACCGCAATCAAGGCAAACACCAATAACGGGAGGATCACCATCAGAACAAATAGTATCCAATGAATGTGAATGGGCATTTCGGGTAAGTAGCCTTCCGCATTCTGCTTTGTATAGAACCCCGGCATGATCCAAAAGGATAGCAGATAACCAATCAGACAACCGATGAACACGCTCAATCCGAAAACTGAAAAGCCTTTTGCAATTTTGAAATCGGAGTAGCCGAGCGCCTTTAAAATGCCTATTTCTTTGGAATGACTGTCGATATAATGCTTGATATAGAAAAACAGCATCACAACGGTGGTAGCAGCCAAACAGCCGCCGCTTACAGCGCATACGACCTTGGCGGTCATCAGCTGGGCGCCATAAAAAACCTGCGCGACGGGAGTGTCGATCAAATCCGCTATCGCCGTGAGATCCATATAATAGTTCAAAAACAAATTGCAGACGGTAACGGCACAACAGGTCATAATGGAAATGCCGAACAGTTTTATGCTGTCCTTTATGCTGACGATCATATCTTCACCAACCTATCTCGAAAGCGGTCTTCTTGTCGGTATTATCCGTGGTATTGACGATTTTCCCGCTGTTCATTTTAATGATCCGGTCGGCGGTTTCCGCAATATTAGCGTTGTGTGTCACCATGATCATCGTAAAGCCCTGTTTTGCTTGCAGCTTGATAATGTAGTCCAGTATCAGTCTGCCCGTGTTTTCATCCAATGCGCCTGTCGGCTCGTCGAGGAAAAGTACCTTCGGATTTTTGGCAAGCGCTCTTGCAATGGCGACGCGCTGCTGCTCGCCGCCGCTGAGCTCAGAGGGGAACTTTTTCCGCTTTTCGGCTAAGCCGACAGCCTCAATAAGCGGCAGGAAGTCTTTGTTATGATCCAAGTCGGCCCCCATTTTGATATTCTTCTCCACATTGAGATGCGGAAGCAGATAGTATTGCTGAAAAATATAGGCTGTGTTGTCACGGCGGAATTTTGTCAGTTCCTTTTCGCTCATATTCTCGAGCTGTCTGCCGTCGTATGTAACGGAACCTCCATCGATTTCTTCCAGACCGGATATAACATTTAGAAAAGTGGATTTTCCGGAACCGGAAGCTCCGAGGATCACTATGAACTCTCCGTCACTGATATTTAAAGTGACATCATCCAGTGCCTTAAAGCGACTTTCGCCATTGCCGTAATACTTTGTAAGATTTCTGACCTCTATCATTTTGATTTACCTGCCAATCTCTCAAATAATAAAGCTTTGAAGACAGCCGTCAACATGTCGCTGATCTCTTGCTCCGTAAATCTGCACATGGAGGTTGCGCAAAGCGCAGCGATACCATGCGAATAAATCCATAGGTGACGGTACAGGATAACAGCATCTTCATTTGTAACAGGGTATTGATCTGTAATTGATTTTACAATTGATGGATAGTTATCATCAATTTCCGGAAGAATTTTACCCAATACCATATCATCCGGAAGCTTTCTCATAAACAAAAGCCGGAATAACTGTGGCTCATTCATAGCAAAAGATATATATGCCTGTCCGACGCCCCTGAATGCAAGGTTCTGCTGTAATCCCTGATGAACATAATCTGAATATATTTCACGAGCTCTATCCTCTATGCCATCCAGCACCTCGCCCATATTTTCAAAAACAGTAAATATCGGCCTTGATGAACTTCCGAGATAGCGCCCAATTTCACGTGCGGTCACGGCTGTAATGCCGCTCTCACGCAAAATTGTCAGACCGGCATCAACGATTTCTTTTTTTGTAAATTTTGCTCTCGGAGGCATGATACACCCTCTTTCTAAAACTAATGTTGCGCAACGCGCGTTTTATTATAATCAAAAGTCACTTCTCTGTCAAGTCTGCTTGTCTAAAGTGCACTTTAGCTTTTCTGCAGAGATAAAGGACAATATAGAAAACATTAGTGGCGTCCATACCTTCTCCAGTAAAAATCGCTGCGGTGAGT
>CAMJHU010000379.1 GCA_946405565.1 uncultured Clostridia bacterium | reverse complement strand
CCAGCGGGAGATTGCCAAGGAGATGCACATCTCCCGCTCCTACGTCAGCCGTATCGAAAAAAAGCTGCTTGAACGCCTGCGCCGGAAGCTTTGATAACTCCCAAAAATAAAACACACTGCTGTCTTCTATACGCGATTGCACCGGAAAGCAACAGTGTGTTTTTGAATTTTTATTGCATCTGTCGTCATGTCTCGGAAAGAGCCGCATTCAGATACCGCTCGGCATCCGTTCGGGTAACGGAGAATTTCGCAATAATTCTGGCAATGATATCGTTATTATCCAAGCCAAGATCGCGGCATATTGCAATGGCGCCGAGAATCCCTTTTTCCATGCCCTGCGCCATGCCTTTTTCCATGCCCTGCGCTATGCCTTTTTCTATGCCGGTTTCCATGCCTTCCGCTTTTGCGGCATTTCTCATTTCTTCAATTGCAAGACACATATCCACTGTCTCCTTTCCTTTCTCATAGTGTAAATCAGATCCTGTCACCAGATTCAGCATATTTGCGGTTTTTCTTGAGATGTGTCTGTACATCTCGTCTTCGTGCAGAAGATCGTTCAACCGGTTTTTATTTGAGGAATATTTCACATATTTCAATGCCTGATTCAGTTCCGTGTGAAATTTGCGAAAGTCCTCGTCCGGTATCTGAGCGGGTGCAATCAAATGAAGGTGATAATTATCTACAAATCGAAGAATATCGGTATCTGCTGACAGCATTCCGTATAAATCCGTCGGCGCCGTCCATTGTTCCGCACCGAAATACATCGTCAGCGTAATCACCGGCAAAAGCTTATCCGTACCATAAAAACCCGATAGGAATTCCGCGCCGGTGGCGGGCTTGTGACCGCTTTTGCGGTGAGCTTTCGCGGTGTTTTCGATCTGTGCGGCATATTGTATCGCGTCGTAGAGCATATTTCTCACAGGCATTGCGTAATGAATCTGCGACTGATTCTCAATGCCCAGCAGCAGATAAGCCGCCTTGTCATCTTCCATGACCGTCACCAGTTTCAGTACATCTCTGTACCGCTGCATCGGCACGGAAAGGCTGTCATCCCTGCCTCCGTAGGGCAGTACGATAGCGGTCGTATCCAACGGTCGGAGCGATTCGGGTCGGATCACCTGCCGACCGTCATAAAGCAGAAAGTTAAAAGCGTCTGCAAAGGTGGCGCTGTCCTGCATATATTCCTTTGTCACTGTATCTTTGTCTGCCATTGTCATCACATCCCTTCCTGCCTTTATTATATCGCTCTTTGTCTTTGATGTCAAGACGGTCAGGCGATGGGCAACCGATGTTTCCAAAAACAAAAGGGCGGGCAACCGGTCGTAAATTGACCCTCTGCCCGTCTTATTTCATTCAAAGAAGTTGAATGTTGAAATCCGTATCGTAAAAGAATTCGCTGACGTCGTTGTTTTCCATCGCATCCAAAATGCGTTCAAAGTCGGGAACGGTCTTATATTGCCCGATGTCCCGACGGTCGAGCCAGAAAACCTCGCCTTCCTCCGATGAATGCAGTTCACCGCTGAAGCGGTCGGCACAAAAGAGCAGTACGATGTAGCGGTATCCCTGATAGTGCGTGAACTGACATACGCCGCAGAGTTTTGGATGCTCGACGGTCAAACCGGTTTCTTCCTGCATCTCGCGAACCATCGACGCCACAAAGGGTTCACCTGGCTCCACATGTCCGCCCGGCAGCGCGATGCCACCCCAATGCTCATCAATGCGGTTCTCTACCAGAATACGTCCCTGCGCGTCACACAGCAGACACATATTGGTCAGAATGACAGTTTCGGTTCGTGCCATGTGAGAGTCTCCCTTCCGGATCAGTCGTCGATACCGATGAGTGCCACCCGTTCGATTTCGGGACGGATGCGCAGGAACATATCCACGATTTCGGGGTCAAAATGACCGCCGCTGCCCTTTTTGATAATTTCAAATGCCTGATCAAAGGTCATCTGCTGCTTGTAGCTGCGTTTGGAAATCAGCGCGTCAAATACATCCGCTACCGCCAGCACACGCGCACAGAACGGGATTTTTGTCCCTCTCAGACCGTAGGGATAGCCCTTGCCGTTCCACCATTCATGATGATAAGCCGCCATATCCTTGCCCAGCAGGAGATAGTAATTGTCTTCAATCTCATCGGCAAAGGCCTGCAGAATCTTGGCGCCTTCAATGGTGTGGGTTTTCATTAGCTCAAATTCTTCTTCTGTGAGATCGCCCTGCTTTTTGAGAACCGTGTCGGGAATCTTGATCTTGCCGATGTCGTGGAGCGGTGCAGCCAGCGTAATGCTCAGCACATAGCGGTCGTCGAGAAATTCGGGATACATCCTTGCCGCCCGCATTTTTTTGACCAGTGTCTCCACAATGGCGCTTACACGGCGGACGTGTACGCCCGTAACCGTATCGCGGGTGTCAATCATATTGGCGAGCACCATGATGGTCTGGGACTTCATTTTTTCAAGCTGCATACGCTTCTTCTCGTTGTCGAGCTGAAGCCGCCGGCGGTAATCTTCCAGTTCCAGCGCACGGGCAATGCGGGACTTCATGACCTGCGGCACAAACGGTTTGGCAATAAAATCGATCGCGCCCATTTCGAGACATTCCACCTCTGTCTGGGGACTGTTCTCTACGGTCAGTACAATGATCGGAATATCCGCCCATTTTTCATTGCTTTTCATGCGGCGCATGGTCTGCTTGCCGTCCATATCCGGCATATTCAGATCCAGCAGAATCAGGTCGGGAATTTCCCGTTCAAGATATTTGAGTGCCTG
>CAMJHU010000378.1 GCA_946405565.1 uncultured Clostridia bacterium | reverse complement strand
GGAGTTTTCCCTGCAATACTGGGAACGGACCGTGATTTTGTACGGGTTGTCGCCTGTGGGCTGAACGGTGACGTTCTTGGTCATCTCGCCCGTTTCGGAGTTGACCGTGTCGCTGCAGTCCTCATTGTTGACCATCACGCGGGAACCGGGCCGCACAACAATCCGGATTGCATACATGGTGGTTGCTACAGTGGTGCGCAGCGCTTCCGGCATGAAGGCAAGCGGAATGACCGCGCCCGACAGAAAGCGCAGAATGCTGGATTTGAGCATATTGAAGCCCCAGAGGTTCTTGAGGAAAAACGCCATGAAGCCAAAGCAGACATTCATATAAAACGAAAAAAGATAGCTCATCACGATACTCAGCATATACGCCGCGAAGGTGCCGATATGGAACATCACCTTTCCGAACGCGATGAATTTGTAAATCTCGACGCCGATCACCATCGGCACAAAGATCATGAGAAAGGTGAGAATTTTGAATCCCAGTTCGGTGAAAAGGAAGGTCATGTCAAAGCTGACCGGTTTAATCAGACGCATGGCGATATTTCCGTCCCGGATTTCCTCGCCCACGTCGTAGGAACCGTCGCTCTCGGTGATATAGCGCGTGATATTGGAAATAAAGAGAAACACCGTCATATCGGTCATGGTGAAGCCGTTGAAGCTGCTCTGCCCCGAAGAGGCAAAGACGGCACGCCAGACATAATACATAACCAGACAGTACATGATATCGCCCATAAACCACGCGAGGAAATTCACCCGATACGCTGTCGCGCTCTGCATTCCCGCCCGCGTGAAGGGCAGATAGGTTTTCAGAAATTTTTTCATGGATTGTATTCTCCTGATATGATTGGTTTGAAAGCATATCGAACGTCTTGACGAATCCCCCGCCGCCCGTTATAATAAAACTATAAAACTATCCGATCACTTCAAAAAATAAAAGAAGGTGACAGCATGGGCATTATCAAAGCGACAGCCGGAGCCGTAGGCGGGGTACTCGGCGATCAATGGCTGGAAATGTACGAATGCGACAGCATCCCGCAGGGTACGCTGATTCAGCGCGAACACCCCCGCGTCAATCCCGCGCGCAGCTCCAACACCCACGCCACCGACGGTCTGATCAGCGACGGCTCGATTATCCTGGTCAACGAGGGACAGTGCGCCTTTGTGGTGGAATCGGGCAAGGTAGTGGCGTGCTTCGACCGTCCCGGCGAGAATGTGTTCCACAGCAACCGCTCGCCGAGCATCTTTTCCGGACGGGGACTGAAGGGACTGGGCGAAAGCGTCATCGAACGCATCGGCTTTGGCGGGGACGTCTGCGTGCGTCAGATCGTGTTGTATCTCAACACCAAGGAGCTGCTCAACATACCCTTCCATGTGACCTGCCCCATACAGGTGTCGGATAAAGGCACCGGTTTTTCGATGGACGCGCAGGCGATCATCAGCGGTCTGTTTTCCATGCGCATTGCCGACCCGAAGGTGTTTTTTGAACGGGTCTGCCGCGGTGTGAATCAGACGGCTTCGCTCTCACAGGTCAGTCCCCAGCTCCAAGCGGAATTCGCGCAGGCGGCGGCGGAAGGCATCGCGATTTTCACCGCCGACGGCGTTTCCCCCTCCGAACTGCCCGGCAAAACCACCGATCTGTGTGACGCCATTCAGCGCGCCATGACCCAAAAATGGATTGCCCTGCGCGGCTTTGCGGTGAGTTCGGTTGCGATTGGCAGTATCCGGGTGAGTGAGCGCGACCGGCAGATCGTGCGCGATCTCGGGCGGGACAAAATGCTCCGCGACCCCGTGATGGCTGCCGCCACGCTGGTGGGCGCGCAGGCTGCCGCCACGGAAGCCGCTGCCCGGAATACGGCGGGCGCGCCGGTGACGTCGTTCGGATTTATGGCGCCAACCCCCGCTCCGGCAGCGGGTTCAAAGCTCTGGTGCTGCTCCTGCGGAAAATGGTGTTCCACGCCCTTCTGCGACCAATGCGGCGCGAAACGCCCGGAATAAAGATCGTCCGTCCGCGCGGCGAAGCACGCGCAAATCAGGAAGCACCCGGACATCCGTGGCAAGATCCATCGCGGCAGGTACGCGGGCGGCGCAAGCCGTATTCGCCCCGGTCGCGCGCATCAAGCCAAAAGCCCGGACGCGAGCGGACACGTTCCGTTCTTATTTGCCTCCGGACGTTTCAATCCGCCAGCCTTTATTTAGCCGCGCCCCGCGCCAGATTTGGTAATGGATGTACCCGGCAAAAAAGCGACAAGGCTGGTCAGCCGTCAGAAGCCCTTACGGATTTCAGTTCTTCGATTCGCTGCCCTCGTCGGAAGACGGCACAACGCTCTTTTCCCCTTTATACAGCCGGCGGATAATTTCCTCGATATCCGCGTCGCGGACGGTGATGTCCTTGACGTGAATGGTGCCGAGCGTGTAATTGAGCATCTGCT
This sequence comes from uncultured Clostridia bacterium, assembly GCA_946405565.1. Taxonomy (GTDB): domain Bacteria; phylum Bacillota; class Clostridia; order Oscillospirales; family Acutalibacteraceae; genus RUG762. Next base: position 352 of record CAMJHU010000378.1, on the reverse strand, counting down.
CGACGGAAATCTTGTCGGTGTTGAACCCGACCGTGACCATCGCGCCTTCTGTTTTGAGGGTAACGTCCCCCGGTGCCAGACCGTTTCCGGCAAACGCGGTCTCATACTCCAGCTTGGGAATATCAGGCTCGTTTGCCGCCTCGAAATTGAGTTCCCGCATCTGACCGTATTCCTGCTTGAGATGATAGAGACTGCCGTCATACACCTTTTTGCCGTGGTCAATCATGACAATCCGCTTGCACAGCGACGAAATATCTTCGAGATCGTGGGTGGTGAGAATGACGGTGGTACCCTCTTCCCCGTTAATCTGGGTGATGGCACGGCGGATATTGTCCTTGACCACCACGTCCAG
>CAMJHU010000377.1 GCA_946405565.1 uncultured Clostridia bacterium | reverse complement strand
CCAAGTGCCTTGTTTTTGAAAAGAAGGCATTTCGCACGTCCGCTTTATTTGTGCCGCAATGAATCATCGAAGGAGTGTATTATTTCATGGCATCATTTAAGAGCATGAATAAGGAAGAACTCACCGCCGTCAAAAATCAGCTTCAGACGGTCTATAACGCTTTTCAGGCAAAGGGTCTGAGTCTTAATATGGCCAGAGGCATTCCCAGTAAGGCGCAGCTGGAGCTTTCGATGGGACTGCTCGATTCTGTCAACAGTTCAACGGATCTTACCGGTATTAACGGCGCTGATTACCGCAATTATGGTATTCTCGACGGCATTCCGGAAGCCAAGCAGCTTTTTGCTGATCTTTTTGGCGTGACCACGAATGAGATCATTGTCGGCGGCAATTCCAGCCTGACACTTATGTTTGACACCATCTCCTCCGCCATGGCGCACGGTCTTCTCGGCAGCACGCCGTGGGCTAGTCTGCCGGAGGTGAAGTTTCTCTGTCCCGTTCCCGGCTATGACCGCCATTTTGCTATCACCGAGTACTTCGGCATTAAAATGATTCCTGTTCCGATGGATGAAAACGGTCCCTACATGGATTTTATTGAAAACGCCGTGGCAAGCGATCCCTATATCAAGGGTATCTGGTGTGTTCCCAAGTATTCCAACCCCGCCGGCATTACCTATTCGGATGACGTGGTACGTCGTTTTGCTAACCTCAAGCCCGCCGCCAAGGATTTTCGTATTTTCTGGGACAACGCCTACTGCATTCATCATCTGTTCCATGAGGACGTAAGGCTTCTCGACATTCTCGACGAGTGTAAGAAGGCGGGTAATCCTAATATGGTGTATATGTACTTCTCCACTTCTAAGATTACCTTCCCAGGTGCGGGTCTGGCAGGTATGGCTTCCTCCGAAGAAAATATCACGGCCATCAAGAAACGTATGTCCGTGCAGTCCATCGGTCCCGATAAAATTAATCAGCTTCGTCATATGAAATTTTTCAATAATCTCGATGGTCTGCTGGAGCAGATGAAAAAGCACGCCGAGATCATCCGTCCGAAGTTTGAGGCAGTCGAAGAGACGCTGACAGCGGAATTCGGTGACAGTGACGTAGCCGTCTGGAGCAAGCCCAACGGCGGTTATTTTGTGAGTCTGAATGTGATGGATGGCTGCGCCAAGCGCACGGTGCAGCTCTGCAAAGAGGCAGGCGTGACTCTCACCAAAGCGGGAGCGACTTATCCCTACGGTGACGATCCCCACGACAGCAATATTCGCATTGCGCCCACTTCCCCCACAGTGGAGGAGCTGACAGAGGCAATGAAGATTCTCGCGGTAAGTGCCAAGCTCGCCGCGGTTGAAAAACTGTTGAATGCGTAAATTTCACAAGCTTTCCATTCGGTGACGGATGGAAAGCTTTTTTTGAGTAAAAAATGGATTATATTAGGAAATATGCAAAAAAAGATTGACAATTACGAATGGAAATTTTATAATAAATCTGTTATGTTCGTCTGTATGTACAGCGGCGGACAAACTAACCACACAAGGAGGAACATTCATGAAACGTGTAGGCAAGCCGTGGTTTATTGTGGTAGCCTTGCTGATCTTTGGTCTGGCGTATACGTCGTTTTTTGGCGTATACAAGCAGAACGGCGATTTGCAGGAAACGATCATCCGCGGCGCAAAGGATATCAGGTGGGGCACCGACATACAGGGCGGTGTCAGTGTGACGTTTGGGCCGGAGGAATCCATTGATGCGACTAACGATCAGATCGAGAGTGCGAAGTCCATTCTCGAAATCCGTTTGGTATCGTCCGGTGTTACGGATTATGAGCTTTACGCGGACAAGGACAATGATCGTCTGCTCGTAAGCTTCCCGTGGAAGGATAATAACTCTCAGGACGTTGCAGGCACTATCAAGAGCCTGTCTCAGAGTGCGGAATTGTTCTTTATCGGCGGCACGCCGGGCAGCATTACCATTACCTATAATGAGGATGGCACTAAAACCGTCACCGACGAAAACGGCGCCGAATGCGATGTGGTTCTGGAAGGCAAGGATGTCAAAAAGGCAGAAAGCGGCTATCTTTCCAACGATAATGAATTTGTGGTTTCGCTTGAGCTGACCACCGAACCGGCGGAGGGGGAGGAACTCAGCGGCAAGGAAAAGTTTGCGCAGGGAACCGAAACCTATCTGAATCAGCGGATTTCCATCTGGATGGATGATGTGTGCCTTTCTTCGCCCACGGTCAACAATGTGATTGCCGACGGCAAAGCCCAGATTTCCGGCAGCTTCACCGCTGAATCCGCCAAAACACTCGCCGATAACATCAACGGTGGGGCGCTTCCTTTCAAGCTGGTCACCATTGACTACTCTTCGATTGATCCGACGCTTGGTACCGACGCGTTGCAGGCCATGTTGATTGCGGGTATTATCGCGTTTTCGTTGATCTGTGTCTTTATGATTGTCTACTATCGTCTGCCCGGTGTGGTGGCCTGTGTTTGTCTGCTGGGGCAGGTGGCGGGTACTCTCGCGGCGGTATCCGGCTATTTCTCGGTTTTCGACAGCTTTACGCTGACTCTCCCTGGTATCGCAGGTATTATTCTGTCGGTTGGTATGGGTGTTGACGCCAATATCATTACCGCCGAGCGTATCCGTGAAGAATTGCGTAAGGGGAAGACCCTGGATGGCGCGATCAAGGCAGGTTCTTCCAACAGCTTCTCGGCTATTTTCGACAGCAATGTGACCAACATCATCGTGTCCGTGATACTTATGGGCGTATTTGGTCCTCCCGATACGGTAT
>CAMJHU010000376.1 GCA_946405565.1 uncultured Clostridia bacterium | reverse complement strand
TGTATAATATAGAAGATTGAGTGAATATCAGAGGAGTTGACAAATGTGGACGTTCGGGTGGGTGACCGGCTGGACATGAAAAAAACGCATCCCTGCGGCTCGAAACAGTTCGATGTGCTGCGGGTGGGGATGGATTTCAAGATCAAATGCTGCGGGTGCGGTCATGAGATCATGGCGCCGCGGGGTAAAATCGAAAAGAATATCAGGAAAATCTTTCGTGACGGGGAGCCTTTGACGTGATGAAGGTCATAGGCTTATCTGTGAGCGATGAAAAAATAAAGGATATGGGTGAAATATATGTTTGATAAACTGTCCGCTGCCGAGGTACGCTATGAGGAACTCGCTCAGAAACTCTGCGACCCCGAACTGGTCAATGACAATCATCTCTACCGCGATACCATGCGGGAATATAAAAACCTCACGCCGCTGGTGGATAAATACCGGGAGTACAAGAAGGCAAAGGAAATCGAAGAAGAATCCCGTATGCTGTTGGACGAGGGGGTTTCGGACAAAGATTTCCGGGAACTGGTCGAGAGCGAACTGGCGGAAGCGCGCGCGTCGCTGGAGGTCATCTCGGAGGAACTCAAAATTCTGCTGCTGCCCAAGGATCCCAACGACGACCGCAATGTGGTGATCGAAATCCGCGGCGGCGCGGGCGGCGAGGAAGCGGCGCTCTTTGCGGGCGTGCTGTTCCGGATGTATTCGATGTATGCCGAGCGGAACGGCTGGAAGATTGAGGTAGTCAACGCCAATGAAACGGAACTCGGCGGCTATAAGGAAATCAGTTTTCTGGTCAATGGCGAAATGGCATATTCCAAGCTGAAATATGAGAGCGGCGTGCATCGCGTGCAGCGGGTGCCGGAAACCGAATCGCAGGGACGCATTCAGACTTCCACCGCGACTGTGGCAGTCATGCCGGAAGCCGACGACGTGGATGTGGAAATCAATCCCACCGATCTGAAAATTGACACCTTCTGTTCGAGCGGCGCGGGCGGTCAGCACATCAACAAAACCGAATCCGCCATCCGCATTACCCATCTGCCCACCGGCATTGTGGTGGAATGTCAGGACGAGCGCAGCCAGTATAAAAACAAAGACCGTGCCATGAAGATTCTGCGTTCCCGCATTTATGAAGCGGCGCTGGAAGAGCAGAACAGCAAGCTCGCCGCCGAACGCAAGTCGCAGGTCGGTACCGGCGACCGTTCGGAACGTATCCGCACCTATAATTATCCGCAGGGGCGTATGACCGATCATCGCATTGGTCTGACCCTTTATAAACTCGACGCGATTCTCAACGGCGATCTGGACGAAGTGATCGACGCGCTTATCACCTCCGCCAGAGCCGCGCAGCTAGAAGCGTCCATCGACGAAAGCGCACAGCAATAGCGATAGCTGCTATTGTATCAATAGATAAAAATTTTCAACAAGGAGCGATTGTGATGAAAATCGGAAAAAACATTGCCGGAATGCTTGCCCTTCTGATGGCGGTTGCGATGCTGTTCTCGCTGAGCGCCTGCGGCAAGAAGAAAACCAAGAACACCGACACCAAGAGTACCGCCGTGGTCAGCGCCGATGCGGATTTCTTTGGAAAATATGTGTTCGGCGGTTCGGACGCGGCGCATGAGAGCATCATTGTTCTGGGTGAGGACGGCAGCTTTACCTTTACGTTCTCTCACCTGAGCGAGTACGTCGGTCACGGACAGTACACGCTGGAAGGCGATGTGCTGACCCTGAAAACCGACGACGGACAGTACCACTATACCTTCAAAGTGGTGGACGGTACGCTGGTGCTGGACGGCAAGAATTCCTCCAAGGAAACATGGACAGGCGAATTCAAGGACGGTTCCGTGTTTGAGTAAGTCATTAAAGGAAGGAACGCCGCGTATGCAAACGCTTTTGCTTCAAAATACCGATCAGGATATTGCCTGCGCGGGAGAAATACTGCGGCGGGGCGGGCTGGTAGCCATTCCGACCGAGACGGTGTACGGACTGGCTGCCAACGCGCTGGAAGGAGCGGCCGTGGCGCGGATTTTTGCGGCGAAGGGTCGTCCGCAGGATAACCCGCTCATCGTACACATTTCCGATCTTTCTCAATGGCGTCCGCTGGTGCGGGATATCCCCGACCGCGCGATGGCGCTTGCCGAAGCGTACTGGCCGGGACCGCTCACCATCATTCTTCCCAAGAGCGATATCATTCCCGACGAAGTGTCCGCGGGATTGGACACCGTGGCGGTGCGATTTCCGTCCATGCGCACGACGCGGCGTATTATTGACGCGGCAGGCGTGCCGCTGGCGGCGCCGTCGGCGAACCTGTCAGGCAGTCCCAGTCCCACCTGCGCCCGGCACACGATGGACGATATGCGGGGACGTATTGACGCGGTGCTGGACGGCGGCGACTGCAATTTCGGCGTGGAATCCACCGTGGTCACACTGGCGACAGAAGTGCCGCGCCTGCTGCGTCCCGGAGCGGTCACGCCGGAAGAACTGCGCGACGTGCTGGGTGAGCTGGAAATTGACCAAGCGGTCATGGGCAAGCTCAAAGAGGGCGTCAAGGCAGCCTCCCCCGGCATGAAGTACAGGCATTACAGTCCGAAGGCGGAAGTCACCATCGTGAAATCCACGCTGGAAGTCTTTTGTCAATTTGCGGAACAGGTGCGGGACAAATCGGATGTCTTTGCGCTTTGTTTTGACGGCGAACAGAAGCTCATCCCGCTGCCGTGCGTGACCTACGGACGGGAAGATGATCCGCTCACCCAATCCCACCGGTTGTTTACCGCGCTGCGGGAACTGG
>CAMJHU010000375.1 GCA_946405565.1 uncultured Clostridia bacterium | reverse complement strand
AAATCCGGGGAAATGCTTTTTAAAGGTTGATTTTAGGTCGCGGGCGTTATATAATAATGGAAACTGGAAAAAACGGTAAGGTGGTATCCGTCATGAGTCCGTTCAAACTGCAAGATAAAAACACCAATTTTCTGGCTGAGATGATTGCCGGTATGACAACATTTATTACCGTATCGTATCTGCTGGTACAATGCCCCAAATTAGTAGCGGAAAGCGGCGTGAGTGAAGCCTCCGCCTATCTGACGATCTGTCTGGCGGCGGCGGCGGGGTGTCTGGCGGTGGGACTGCTTGCCAACCAGCCGTTTGTCCTCGCGCCCAGCCTCGGTATGACCGTGTTCTTCACATCCACGCTTGTCGTGGAAATGAAATACACCTACTCACAGGCGCTCGCACTCACCCTCATCGGCAGTCTGCTGTATCTGGTACTCTCACTGACCGGCGGGGAGAAACTGATTTACGGCGCTGTTCCGATGGGGGTCAAACGCGGCGTTTCCACCGGTCTGGGCATCTGCATCGCTCTCATCGGATTCAAAAACGCCGGCATCATCACCTATGCTTCCGGCGGGCTGTGGCGCCTCGTGGACTTTTCGGAACCCAGCAAACAGCTCTTTACCACCGTGGTCATGCTGTCCGGCATTCTGGCAGCCGTCTTTCTTCAGAAGACCCGTGTACCCTTCCCCAATCTGTTTGGTATCCTGTTCTCGGGTGCGGTCTACTACATACTGGGTATGCGCCACGGATACGCCGATCTCACCGACCTCTCGCCCGATCTGGGCAGCGTCAACGGCAAGCAAATCGCGTCCTGGGCTTCGGAATGCCTGTTCAAAAACTGCACCAGCGGTATTTCGGGGCTGTTTCTGGGCATCAGATTCGACCTCAAAACCTTCCTGACACTCTTCTTTGTCATCGTCATCTGCGCCCTGTTCAATGCCACCGAAACGGCGGGCGTGGTCTATACCACCGCACGAAGTGCCGGCACACTTGACGACGGCGGCAATTTTGGGGAACTGCAGAAGGTATCCTTCTCCAATGCCATCAGTTCCATTGCGGCTTCCTGTTTCGGCGCTCCCATGGTCACCGTCACCGCCGAATCGGGCGCGGGTATCTCGGTGGGCGGCAAGACGGGTCTCACCGCTGTGACCGCGGGTATTTTCTTCCTGCTGGCAGCGCTCTTCACGCCGCTGGTCAACGTCGTGCCGCCGGTGGTCACCGCCTGCGCCATGGTGCTGCTCGGTGTTTCCATGTTGGCTGCCGCCAAGGATATCGACTTCGGCGAATCCACGGAAGCCATTCCCGCCTTTCTCACCGTGATGACCATCACCTTCACCTCTTCCATCATCGACGGCATCGCCATCGGACTCATCGCGCATATTGCCCTGATTGTGGTTTCGCTGAAATTCCAGTCGCTCAAAATCATGGAGCTGATTCTGTGCACCCTTTTCTGTATCGCCTATTTCAGACTTTGATCCATGATAAACGTATTCCACTGCTTCATTCAGGACGGAGGATAAACTCATCATGCCAATTACCAAACCGCTCCGGCTGCTGTCCGCCGCGCTGCTGATTTCTCTGCTGTGCGGCTGCAGCGGAACCTTTATGGGAAACGACCGACAGCTCATGCGTCCTCCCTATCCCGCCGGAGAAGAAAAAAACATACAGGAAGAGCTGACCAAACAGCTCGGCAACGTCACACTCAAATATCCCAAAAGCGGCGCCTATCGTTCCGCCATTCTGCGCACCCGTCTGACACGGGACAACGAACATGAAAAGGATGACGCGCTGGTCTTTTACCGCGAAAAGGAATCCGAGCCCATCAGCCTTGCCATTCTCAACCGTACGGAAAAGGGCTGGCGGCTTGCCGCCACCAAAAAAAGCGAGGGCGGTGAAGTGGATCGAGTGATGTTCGGCGACATCGACAACGACGGTTTCAACGAAATCATCGTGGGCTGGACCATGTACAGCACCGGTCTGAACATCATCTCGGCATACAGCTTCGACGGCAGCCGCATCATGCCCATCGAGGTGCGGGAATTCTCCGAGGCGGAGGCAACCAACGTCTCTGTCGCCTACACCGATATGCAGATCGGCGATTTCGACAACGATGACTGTGACGAAATCATCGCCTCCTACCTCAATCTCTCGGAAGTCACCGCCACCGCCAAACTTATCGAGTTCCATCACGGCGTGGACAATTCCAACGCCATGAGCGTGACCGATACCGCACCGCTCGACGGTCACGTTCTCTCCTACGCCGACGCAAAAGTCGCCAAGCTGACCGATGACAATATCATCGGCGTGGTGCTCGACGGCAACAAGGACAATTCTGCCATGATTACAGAATACGTTTACTGGGATATGATCAGCGGTGATCTCAAAACGCCTTTCTACAATGAAGACGAAAAAACTGTCACCGATACGGTGCGCAACCTCTATACCACCGCACGCGACATTGACTCCGACGGCGTGATGGAAATTCCCGTAACCAGCTTCCTGCCGGGTTATGATTCGTCGTCTGACAATCCGGTCTATCTCACATCGTGGTACAGCGTGGATTTTGAAGCGGAGGGGTGCAGTTTTATCAGCCGCAAGAAAACCGTCATCAATCCCGCCGACAATTACAGCGTCACATGGCAGTCCTCGTGGAATGACCGCGTCACCTGCCGTATTGACCCCAACAACCATATCCTCTATTTTTACCGCTACCGAAAAGATAAATTTGCGTTCAGCGACGAAATATTCCGCATCAAGGTCTATTCCACCGATGAATGGGACAACGCGCTGAGCAGCGCCAACGA
>CAMJHU010000374.1 GCA_946405565.1 uncultured Clostridia bacterium | reverse complement strand
TATTTCAATCCACGCCCCTCGTGTGAGGAGCGACCCATCGCGGTAACGGGGGCAGCTTACCAGATGGGATTTCAATCCACGCCCCTCGTGTGAGGAGCGACAGCAAAAATCAACAAAAATATGATATTATCAACTTTGTATTTGTTGATTTTTGCGAAAACAGTATCATCCAAATAATGGGTCAACTGATTTTTGTGTGTTTATAGAACAATCGTCAATCGGGAACGAGTGCGAAACTCCTTGGTGTTTCCAAACAGCTTACGGTTCGCACTTGTTCCCTCGAATTTGATCGTGAATTATCCTTTCTAAAAAATCAGTTCACCTTCTGGGTCATAGGAAATTTTTACACCGAATTGCTCGATTCGTCTGTTATAATTATTCCCCAGATTGTAGATTCGCAGGCTATCCTGCTTTTCATCAATGAGTTTCAGCAGTTTTCCTTTGAATTCCACATACTTTGCATTGTCCAGATCGCATTCAAATACGGAATTCTGTACCCTCTGCCCATAATTGGAACACAGCCTTGCTACTTTCGCTAATCTTCTTTTGCCGGAATCGGAAATTGTGCTTACGTCATAGGTAATCAGGAGCATCATTTCTACATCACTTCCAGAAGAATGGGGGATATCTGTCAAGATCACCTCTTATGGTTCTTGCCAGAAGCGTGGCTTGCACATACGGTACCAAGCCCCATTCGATTTTCTCTCCCAGAAACGGGTGCGTTATTTCTTCCTTCTTTCGCTTTTGCCATTCGGAAAGCAGTTTTTTTCTCGCGTCCTCACGCATCAGCACAGCACCGCTCTCCTGCTTTTCAAAATCATCTCCGCTGATAATCCTTTTATTTATCAGAGTAACGGCAAATCTGTCCGCGTAAACGCTCCTTAATTCTTCCATAAAGTCGAGCGCGAGAGATTTTCTTCCTGGGCGTGACGTGTGCATAAATCCAACAAACGGATCGAGACCTACACTTTGCAGTGCGGCGGCACAATTGTTTGCAAGCAACGTGTAGACAAAGGAAAGGAGTGCGTTGATATTATCCTCAGGAGGTCGTCTGCTGCGTCCGCTAAATGTAAAATCCTTTTTGTTCTGGAGAATCAGTTCATTAAAGCATCCAAAATAATCCGCCGATGCTTTTCCCTCCAGCCCTCTAAGACAATCCATATCGGAAGCGTTCTGGATATCACTCATTAAGGCACTGAGCTTTTCCGCCGTTTCTTTCAGCTTGGAAACGTCTGACTGCATGGCGTGATCTCTGGCGCATCTCAACAGAACATATTTTGAATTGTATATCTTTCCTGTAAGAAAATCCTTTGCAAAACAAAGGCTTTTTTCATCGTTGTCAGCAATGCGAAATTGTTCTCTTCTAAGCAGCACATTTCCGTTTTCCATATGACAGCTATTCGCGAGATATCTGCTGTGCGGGGAAAAAAACGCCAGTGATATACCATTCTCCGCGCATTTGCCCATCAAAGCCGGTGACGCACCCTTGTAAGAGAAACACACAATGCCTTCCAGATTACAAAGTGGTATGTTTTTCTTAGTATCATCTGAAAACAAAATTTCAACTGTTTCACCATTCAGCGCAAGATAGGCGTCTTCCGACGTTATATACAAAGTGTTCAGCAGTTTTTTCATCGTCACCTTACTCCCCGCTGTCGTTTATATGAGAAGCTATATATTCACTCACAGTTTGCTGCCGGTATTTTTTGAGCATTTTCGGAAGGCAGCTATCTTTTAGTGAGCAGTTCTTGCAGCTTGCCGAAGGCTTTACAGACGGCGTATGACCGGAACGGTACAATTGATGCATTTCCTCGGTTATTTCCACCAATCTGTTTCTCAGTTCGTCGGTGACAGAGATTTTTTCGCGGTGCCGCGTTCCGTAGTAATACAGAAAAGCCTCCGGCACGTCACAGCAGAACATTTCTTCAAGACAAACTGCCTGCGCCGCTGCCTGAAGTCTGTCACAATCGGAAATCTTAGGCTCTCCGTGTTTGTATTCCACGGGTCGTGGACGCCAGTTTCCCTTTCTACCGAAAAGCACGGCGCCGCCTTCATCCGGCACGAATTCCACCGCATCGCAGGTTCCGGTAATACCCAACGCGACATTTTTGACCTGAAGTCCCCTGACCGTCAGAATGCCGCCCCGCATATCCCTGACGTCCGCGTCATGCACTCTGTCATGCAAAAGTCTGCCTTCCGCGGTGAGAACGTTCTCCGTCCAGTGTCCTTCAAGATGTATCAACGCCCATTGTCTGCGGCAGAATACAAAATGCTGGATGCCGGATATCATCAAATAATCTTCTTCATTATAACCCATCTGATTATAACCCATCTGTTATCTCAGGCTCCAGACCGTCAAGCGTATCACAGGTTATTGTATAATCGTCCGCCGATGAGGGAGATAATACGCCTTCCCGGAGCGTTGCGTGAACGCTGCGATGTATTCTGGCGGAGGAATACTGTCCGTCCTTGCAATTGTGCCGCCACCAGAACATTTTCACCACTTCCATTGAGCCGTCCGGACGTGCGGAAGAAGCGTCGTTGACAAATAGCGTCTGAAGGCATTTTTTTAAGACGTCCGCGTCTTCCTCCGAGAATCCGGTTTTTTCAGCAAGCTGCACATTGATGGAGCCTTTGATCATATACAGTCCAAAGCGCACGAAGTGCTTCATTCCCATGGTATCGGAGCTTTTTTTACCGTCGCTTTTTTCGCCGCTGACGCTCTTGGTAATCTGCTGGGAATGAATTTCAACAGGGTCTACACTTACTGCCTGATGAATCGACACAGGTCCTCTG
>CAMJHU010000373.1 GCA_946405565.1 uncultured Clostridia bacterium | reverse complement strand
CTGGAACATCGACAGCGCGTCGCACCGCCGCCGATGCCTGTCGTTTGCCGAATCTGCTGTTTTGCTCTTTCACATGAACCAGCGTACCTTTTCTATGCTTATAGCTTCTGCTCATATGACACCTCCATGTGATTTGGGGCTGTTTCCTATTTCGTGATGACCGCAATCGCACAAGGCATCCTGCCGTCAACCACATGGTACTCTACATTCGCATAGCCCATATCCGCAAAGAATTGTTTGTAAGATTCAAAATCAAACTGCCGTTTGAAATCCGCGCCGAGCAGCGTGATGAATTTGACCGCAGCGGTTCCCGTTTCCTTTGACATGTTGATGTATGTCGGAATGATGATCCTGCCTCCCGGTTTCACAACACGCTCCAGTTCATGCAGTACCTGTTCGGGATTCGGCAGCAGATGAATCACATTCCCAGCGACCACCTTATCAAAACGATTGTCTTTGCATTTAAGCGCCGTGATGTCCGCCTTCCGGAAAATAACATTCTCAAATTTCCTGCATTTCTTTGCAGCCTGCCGCAGCATACCCACAGCGAAATCGGTTGCGATCAGCCGCCTGCACTTCGGCGCGATGCTGACGCTGATTGCGCCGGTTCCGCAGGCACATTCCAGCACAGTGTCGTTCGGCTCGATGAATTCAGCCACCTTCTCGCCAGTACCACGATAAACCTTACCATTGTAAACCTGCTCAAACAAATCATACAGCGGTGAGATTTTGTCCCAGAACATGAATTTCACTCCTCCTTATCATCAGATTTCTATATCAAAATTATAGCACGGGCGAAGGGAAAAGTCAAACCGAATACGATGCCAAACATCAGGGGGTATGCGATTCAGGAGAAAAACGGGCAAATCCGGAGTATCCGTATACTTTTGATTTTGACGGAATAGCAAGCCATAGAAAGTATCGTATACTTTCGTGATTTTCGATTTTTGCAGGCTGAACCCTTGCAAAAATCCTGTTTCGGGAGCCCCAGCCCGAAACGAATACACATCAGATAAAAAACAGCCGCCAACATACAGGAAACGTAGAATGGAGGAATTTCCAGTGAGAAAATACAAGCAAGTAAAACGTAAAGAGGTCGTATTTGACCTGAACGAATGGGCAGAAGTTGAACGCCGCGCCGCCGCTGCAAATCTGAAAATCGGAACCTACATCAAGAAGATCGCCGTCAACGGTGAACTGACCTATTACGATATGCAGAATGCAGCGTCTCTTGTCAATGCGATGCGGACGATCAACAACAATATCAACCAGATCGCGCGCAAGGCAAATGAAACACACAGCATTTATGTGGAGGACATCGAAATCCTGAAAGGAGGGCTCAGCGAGATATGCCGTATGTTAAATCAATTTCTGTCCGAGTTACTGTCCACAAAACGCTGAAGTACATCCTCAATCCGGACAAGACCGACGGTCTGCTCTACACATCCTCAATGAACTGCATGACCTCGGCGCGGGACGCTTATCTCGAGATGAAGTCAGTTTTTGAATCCTACTCGACGGAGCGATTCGACGCACCACCGCCGAAAAAAGGCAAGGGCAGCGTAAAGGCAATTCATTATATCCAGTCGTTTGATCCGAAGGATAATATCTCGCCGGAACTTGCACACCGCATTGCCAAAGCATTTGCCCGCAAAACCTTCGGGGATGACTGTCAGGTCGTCATTGCAACGCATACAGACCGCGGACATATCCACAGCCATATCCTTGTCAACACCTACACGCTGACCGGCAGAAAGCTGAATGCCAATAAAACGACTTTGGATCGTGTCAAGGAATACTCGGACAGGGTGTGCCTCGCTTTTGGCATCCAGCCTTATGACAAAAGCAAGGGCAAGGGGAAAACTGTCAGCCATCATGAGTGGGAGAACCGCAGACAAGGCAATTCATGGAAACAGAAGCTGCGCGCAGAAATTGACAGCCTGATCGGTTCAGTCAAGAATCTGGACGAGCTGCTCTATGAACTGGAACTGAAAGGCTATGAGGTGAAGAAAGGCAAGTACATCTCCCTGAAAGCGCCGGGACAGCAGCGTTTTATCCACATGAAAACGCTTGGAGCGGAGTATGCCGCAGAGAGCCTTGCTTCACGAATCCTTTGGGGTGATGTTGGCAGCGGTGCTGTGCTGACGGACGAACCGTCGCCCCTGCGTAAATGCTATGAGGCGGTCATCGGGCAGGTTGTTTTGCTTGCCGCGGAAAAGAAAAAGGTTCCGCGTCGTATCAAAAGTACGGAACCCTATTCGCCGGAAAATGATCTGGATGTACATCGACTGTCAGCACAGCTTACGATTATCAGCCGTGAACGTATTCGTTCTATCGGAGAACTGGAAGGAAAGATCGAATCTGCCAAAGCATCCTATGAGCAAGCAATGCGAAAACTAAACATTATGACAACAGAGCAGGAACGGCTGTCCTCTCTGATTCATCAAGCGGAAATCTATTTCGATTTGTCAGGGAAAACTGATTTGACCGACATGGAACAGCTCACGCTGACAGTCAGCAGGCAAAGTATGCTAAATAATGGTATCTCAGAAAAATCCGACCTTGACCACTTGGATTCAAAATTGCAGGAAATAGAAAAACAGATTGCATCGCTGAAAGAGCAGCACAGGAAGTGTCAGCAGGCATATACAGTATACTCGGATATCGCCAAGACCTACCGCGAGATTTCACAGAGCGACTATATCTCCAAGCTCGTCGAGGAGGAACGCAAGCGAAAGACTGCCGAAAAGTCGCGCAGGAAGAGTGTGTCACTTTGAGACAAACAAAGCGGGCAAGCAA
>CAMJHU010000372.1 GCA_946405565.1 uncultured Clostridia bacterium | reverse complement strand
GAAAAGGCGTTCGCCTACAAAATGAAGCTGGAAGCCATGCGCCGGAAAGCGGGCAGACCCAAAAAAGATAATTCGCCGCAAACTGCGTCGAATTACCGGAGTGACGATGCCGCCGCGGAAGCATTCGGCGTCAGCGGCGATACGATGCGTCGGTATGTGCGCCTGACAAACCTGATCCCGGAACTGCTGGAATACATGGACCGGGATGAGATGGCATTGTCCGTTGGTGAAGCGCTGTCCTATCTGGACGAAGACATGCAGCGTTTCGTGCTGGACGCCATGGAAGCGGAGGATTGCACGCCCTCCTACTCCCAGGCTGTCCGCATGAAGAATCTGTTCCGCAACGGCGATCTGGACGAAGACGGCATCATGGCGGTGATGTCAGAACAGAAAGCCAACCAGCGGGAACACGTCAGCATACCGGTGCAGGACATCCGACGCTTCTTTCCTGCTGAGTATAGCACACGCGATATTCAGCGGTCGATTCTGCGAATGCTGGAAGAGCAGAATGATCCTCCGGTTAAGCAGAAGCAGCGAAGCCACGGGGACGACGCTCGCTGAGGTAACCGATATGCGCAAGAGAGAACTGCAGGACTACTACAAGGTGATGTTTACCGACTATCCCGATGTAGTCAACGTAGAACAGCTGTGCGAGATGCTCGGCGGTACCAGTACCAAGAGCGTCTACCGGTTGCTGAAAAGTGGCGCGATCCAAAGCTATTGGATCGGAAAACGATATCGAATTCCAAAGGTGTTCGTGATTGATTACTTGACCGACCTCCAAAAATCCGTTTCGTAGGACCTCGTAGAATTGCCGCCGGCACGGACATGGCGTATCCTGTCCGTGTCAGCGGCGGATGTACATAGCTACACAGGAAAGGAGTATCAATTTATGGAAATGGTAGCAGGACATCTCAGAGAGAAAGATGGATATTATCACATCATTCTGAGTTACACAGACGAGAACGGGCAGCGTAAAACGCCGTCCCGTTCTACAAAGCTGTCCGTCAAGGGCAATAAGAAGCGCGCAGAAGCCATGCTGATCGAAGCGCGTCGGGAGAAGGAAGAAGAGCTGAAGTATAAGATCATCGCAAAGAAAAACGGGGTGAACGTTGATTCGGATATTCTATTCACAACGTTTTTGAAGGATTGGCTGAAGATGATGCGGGCAAGTATTGAGGACGTCACATACAGTGCCTATCAGAAAGCAATCTGCAACAAAATCATCCCGTATTTCGACCGATTCCATCCCAAACTACTGCTACGGGAGGTTACAGCAAAACAGATCCAGGATTACTATTTGTATGAAATGGAAGTCAATGGAGTCGGGGCGAATACCGTCTTTCACCGGCATGCGAACATTCGCAAGGCTTTGCAGTATGCGTACAAGACGGATTTGATCGCAAGTAATCCTGCCGATAAAGTGCAGCGTCCACGCAAGGATCGGTTTCAAACGAAGCCATACCGAGCGGAAGAACTGGAAAAGCTGTTTCGGGAGGTAAAGGGCACAACTCTGGAGTTGGGTGTCATTTTGGCGGCATTTTATGGTCTGAGGCGCAGCGAAGTCGTCGGCTTGAAATGGGACGCGATCGACTTTGAACGCAAAACCATAACAATCTGTCACACAGTGGTGCAGACGAAGCTGGATGGTGAAAATGTACTGATCAAAAAAGATCGAACGAAGACGAAATCCTCCCATCGTACGCTGCCCTTGGTTGCGCCGTTTGAAGAACTGTTGCTGAATCTGAAAGAGAAGCAAAGAATCAATCGAAAGATCTGCGGAAACTGCTATTGCCCGGACAACCTCGATTATATCTATGTTAACGAGATGGGCGAGCTGATCAAACCGAATTATCTGACACAGGCATTTCCGGACTTTCTGGAAAAGCATGGCCTCCGGCGGATCCGATTCCACGATTTGCGTCACAGCTGCGCAAGTTTGCTTTATGCCAACGGCGTTGCACTGAAAGATATTCAGGAATGGCTCGGACACAGCGATATTGCCACCACCAGCAACATTTATACGCACTTGGATTACTCGTCAAAAGTTGCTTCGGCAAACGCGATTATCGGCTATTTTCCGGGGAATGAAGCGGAACATGAGCAAACGCAAAGGATTCCAGCGACCTCCGGACCGACCTCCAAAGGTCTGAAAAAGCCCGATATTACTGAGAAAACGAAGAGTCAAAAATCCTGAAATGCATGAAATGACAACGGCAGACGCAACGGATTCGGATGACTGAAATGGGGTCCCAAAAAGCTTGAAACCCCAGTAAATACTGGGGTTTCTGGTGCCGGAAGTGGGACTCGAACCCACACGGGGTATTAGCCCAGCGGATTTTGAGTCGTTGGTGTTTTGGGGCAATCAGCACCAAAAAAGATCATTCGGAGGTCATCAAAGGTCATCAAAATCTCCGATAAAATCTGATAAAAACGGCTCAAAGCGGCAAAAATATCCGTGGCGTCTGCCTTTGCGGGTTTTTCTTGAAAAAGTTTTTTGCCGAAGAATTTGGAGGGCAAATGGAGGGCACAAAGCCTTCTTCATCTCACGATAATTGATAATAAAAGATTCAGAATCCGTTGCGTCGTCTGTTGTTGGCAAATCGAAAAAGGAGATCGACGCACATGAATCGTAGCGAATACCTGTTTAAGTTTTCTAAGTACCCTGATATTGTTACCATTGACCTCTTTTGCCGTATGTTGGGTGGCATAGGTGACGGAACTGCGCGGAAGCTTCTTCGCGGGAACCATGTAGAGCATTTCTACATTCGCAATACCTATTTCATTCCCAAAGTCTCTATCAT
>CAMJHU010000371.1 GCA_946405565.1 uncultured Clostridia bacterium | reverse complement strand
TGAAGTGCCTCTTCATCTGAATAACCTCCCATTCACTTGTCATAAAATTGTAATAAAAATATAACCAAATATGCAGCCGTAATTTTATAGTATGTTCCTAACAAAGTGTTAACCAAGTGTAAAAGTGCAGATTACGTTACATTTCTTACATCTCCATTATACACTAGTGTATTCTATTTTTAACTCACAAATTATCCAAGCATATCCCATCGCTATTCTCATTATTTGGTCAATCTTACAAAAAATGCGTAGATACTTCCCTTCCGTATTTGTGAAACCATTTGCCGCGATAATGCGTGATGATAGTTTGGCCGTAGGACTGTAAAAGGACTGTTCACCACGAACAGTTTTTGTGAGGTGTATAGCAATGTGTCTATTTTCTCGCTCGTTAAAATCCCATAAAAATACTTTTAGAATTATAAAAGGGTAATATTTTGAGCGATTTAACTATACTCACATATTTTATTCGGTGTTTTTGGCTAATATATACATATGTATGATGCTTTTAAGAGTGTAACTATTTTGAAATTTTTACGAAACTGTTTCTTGTGTGATGATCGTCATCTTATCTCCGCAGCAAAACTTATTTTTGAGACAAATTTTGTGCAATATGCTTTATTTCCACAGATAGGAGTGACGAGCAGAAAAAGAGCATCGGAACGATACCCCGCGGTATCCGTTCCGATGCCCTTCATCCCATTTTTGTGTTTTGCTGACAGATAATAAGGAACTATGCAGAAATAATTGATACATTTCACTTGCCGAAACACGCAAGCATACTGTAATTTCAGGCAGAAAATGACTGATTAAATTCTGCATAGTTCCTAAGAACCTCAGAGGAGGGGTTGACTTTATTGGGCAGATGTGATAGAATATTCTCAACAATCTTTGGTATTGTATAAAATATTCCCTATGAAAGGAGTTCCAAAGGATGAGGAAAACCATTGCCATTCTATTGGAAATATTACCCGTTATCTCGGCGCCGATTGCCTATCTTCTTGTTATATCCGACTATAACTCTCCTCTCATCCGTGCCGTCATCGGTATCACCTTTTTGATGGCTTTTCTGGGCTTCGTGTTTTTCCTGATCGGACGCAAGCTCGCGAAAGAGGATAAAGCCGTGCGGATTTTAGGGATTTTTGATTGTCTCGCCACACTGTTTATCGTTGCGATTTATGTCATTGCCATTTTCAGTTTTGGATTATAAAATCAACAGGCTGATGCCCCGAAGCCGCATAGCTTCCTGACATCAGCCCTTCATTAGCTAATAACGTCGTCTTTCTCCGGAAAGTCGGCGTTTTTTTTACGCGGTTATCTGGCGGCGTAGTGAGCAGGATACCAATTCTCAAACCATTTGGTAAAGATTCCCATCGCAATCGGAACGATATTGTTGATCAAAGCAATATACGAAGAAATCTCCGAACCCATCAGAAAATACGTCCATACGGCGGTCAGCACATACAACACGCCCCATGCTAATGTCAAAATCCGGTTGGTACGGACAAAGAGAGGATTCTGCATCGCACTGTCACCGTTATAATCGTTCATGGAATACCACGCGGTCAGCGGCACCTTGCACAGGCAGGAAACGCACCACATCAGTCCGAACGCCAGATAGGAAACCGGCAGCAACAGGTTGACCGTGTCCGGCAGCAGCAAAGCTGCCAGCGAAAAACCAATGGCTGCTGCGGAGGAAAGCCCGTCATAAACCGTTCTTCGGTTGCGCGCAAAGAGCAGCTGAAGCAGTCCGCAGACGCCGACGGTAACCAGCGAACCGATACGGCTGTCAATAGAAACGCCTACCCACAAAGCAATCCACGGCAGCAGCATCAGGAGCATGGTCGTGCCTTTTTCCTTTGTCTTTGACGTGTCGCCGGAAGCTGCGGGTTTGTCGCCATTGCCGAAATAATTGTTCCAGTGAAGCATCATCTCAAAGTCGCCCTCGACGCGGTACAGTTTCTTTGCCATTGCCTCCACGCCGGAAATCTTGCCCGCAGCAATATCTCTCCATACTGTCAGCGGCGTTTCAATCCGGGTGGTATAGGGGTGGACATGATTTTCAATCACTTCATAACCGTCCCGTTTCATGAGAATCTGGTAGGTTTTGCCCTCATCGGTATAGCACATCTCCAGCACTTTGTCCTTGCCGGTGTAGAAATTCTTATTGTAAAGCGCTGCCATCTGTCTGGTAAAGCTGAGGGAAGCATCGGATTGGATGCCGGTGGACTTTTCGACGCCCCAGCTTGCGTCCGCCATCTCTTCAAAGACCTCTTTGGGATACAGCAGGGTTTGCAGCTTTTCTCTGGTTTCGGTCGAAATGCCCGTTCCGATAAACTCGGCTCCGGCGCTTCTGACACAGCTGAGATATTCGTCCGTCCGCTCGTGAAGCTCCGGCACGCGGAACAACTCGCCCTGTGCGCAGTAGACGGTTTCATACTGACCCTTGCCGAGAAAATGATCAAACATCGTATTCACGGAACCGTAATTGCCCTCTGAAGTGAAAAAGCCGCAGGTGGAAATCACGACGTGACGCTTGCCCGACATATCATACCGCGCCGGATGGGAACCGCTTTCGCTCTCGCTGACCATGAACGGCAGCGACAGCGGAAGCTGGCGGTCGATGAGCGCTTTCAGCTTGCTGGGTACATTGAAGAAGTACAGACCAAACGACCAGATCACCACATCCGCCCACAGCATCTTTTCCAGTACGGCGGTCATATCGTCATGAATCACGCATTTGCCTTCCGCGCTCTTCCAGCAGCCGAAACAGCCTATGCAGGGCTTTATGGTTCCGTTGTCCGAAA
>CAMJHU010000370.1 GCA_946405565.1 uncultured Clostridia bacterium | reverse complement strand
CAGGAAAACGACAAGAAGGTTATTCGTATGCTGAATAACCACGCCGTGCTTGGTGCGGCAATGGTGCAGCGGGCGGCAAAACGGTTTATCTCTCTGAACGAGGAAGAATTGAGCGCAGCGGATACCATCAAGATGGCTGACGTTGGCGTCAAAATCGAGCGCATGAGCCGTGGTGTCGGAGGAAATGAGACAGTGGTGCAGATTGCCACGCCGCAGGAGCAGGAGAAAAAGCCCGCCGCTGATGTCGATGTGATACCGGTACTCGATTTGTCGAAGCTGTCAGACGAGGAGCTGAATTCGCTCAATGACATTCTCGGAAAACTTACTGAAACAGATAGCCAGTGATCCCGACGGGCTGCGGGCTGCGGTTCTCCGCGAGCAAGCGGAACGCAGTCTCGGCGCGTTTATCCGGCAAGCGTGGTCGGTCATTGAACCCGGTACGACATACATCGACAATTGGCACATTGAACTGATCGCCGAGCATTTGCAAGCGGTCAACAGCGGCGAAATCCGACGGCTCATCATCAACATTCCCCCGCGTCACATGAAATCCATCGAGGCAACCGTGTGTTATTCCGTATGGACGTGGATACAGCATCCAGAAAAGCGGTTCATCAAAGTGTCCTACTCCGACGCTCTTTCCCGCAAGCACAACATTCTTTCCCGCGACATCATCAACAGTCCGTGGTATCAGCAGAATTGGAGCGACCGCTTCCACCTGAAATACGACGTGAACAGGCAGAACGAATTCGAGAACAACCATCACGGAATGCTGTACTCTACGTCCGTCGGCGGCGCGATCACAGGTAACGGTGCCGACGTCATTATCATCGACGACCCGCAGAACCCTATCATGGCAAACAGCGAAACGGAGCGTCAGAATTCCATTGACTTCTTCAAAAACACGCTCCAGACGCGATTGAACAACCCGAAGACCGGTGCATTCATCATCATCATGCAGCGGCTTCACGAGAACGACCTGACCGGCTATATCCTGTCGGAAGACCTCGGCTATACTCACCTCTGTCTCCCTGCCGAGGCTCCCGAACGCACGGTCATCACGTTCCCCGTCAGCAAAAAACAGATTGTCCGCGAGGAAGGAGATATTCTCAACCCCCAGCGGTTTGACCATGAGGTAATCGAGAGCCTGAAAAAGAGCATGGGCAGTCTGCAATACGCGGGACAGTTCCAGCAGGTTCCGGCTCCTGCCGAGGGCGTTATCTTCAAACGGGAGTGGCTTCACAATTTCTACTCGGACGGAGCCGCGCCAAATACGCAGGACATACAGTCATGGGATATGGCGTTCACGAAGTCGGAAGGCTCTGCAAAAGTCGCCGGATTCGTGATGGGGCGCAAGGGCGCTGATATCTACATCAAAGACCTTGTCAACGACAAGATGACCTTCACCGAGAGCGTTGCCGCTGTCCGTACCTTGTCGGGAAAATGGCCGAGAGCGCGTGCGAAGGTAGTGGAAAACAAAGCCAACGGACCCGCCATCGTAGACCTGCTAAAAAAGGAAATCCCCGGCATGGTGGAATTTAACCCAAAAGGCAGCAAGGATGAACGCGCTATTTCCGTGACGCCGTACTTCGAGGCGGGCAATATCCATTTCCCCGACCCGAAAACACATCCGTGGGTAGATGATCTGATACGTGATCTGCTGATGTTCCCGAAGGGAACGTACAAGGATACCACCGACGCGCTTGTACAGGGGATTTTGTATCTCATGGATAAACCTACGATGTCAGCACCGCCCAAATCGGCGATGCTTTCCAAGGAAAGCTACTGGCGCACATAAAAAAGAGCAGGACGGTTAATCCTACTCTTTTGGGTTAATTGGGAATCAAAAAATACAGATGATTCTTTTATCTGAGGCTTGGGTGAATCCATAAATCATCAACATAGTCGCCTAATTTATTATCAACAAATCTCTTGTTATATACCATGTTGATAATATACGAGGACAATGTAAAACTAATCACTTTTGATTCAGTACCGTCGGTCATATCAGCCACAGCCCAGTATTGAATTTCCTTGCACTGATCAAATCCGTTGTCTCGAATTAATCTGCAAACAGAACCATAATTTTGTTCTATTGTCATTTTTTTAGTAAGGTTTGGAGTGATTTTCGCTTTAATGACAACAACTTCATCGCCCCCGTAAATTACACTAAGTAATTTACCATGAGCTATCTTCAAATCGCCAGTGTCTATAGAACTTCCAATTTCGGCATTGGTCAAATCAAGTTTATATTCACCTGATATAACGGCTTTTGTTGTGGTTGTAGTCTTCTTCCCTGAATCCGTGAAATACAAATTGTAAAAGACCACTGAATGCCCGATAAACACGGCGTTTTAAGCGAAAATCTCGGCTTATGAATTTGCACCAAATGGGTGCAGAAAAAATGCCTGTAAAAATGCCTGAAACATTCGATTCTATGCGTATTTCAAGCATTTTTCATAATCCAAGTTTCACGGATTCAGGTACTATTTCTGCTATGAAACGCACTTTCATTTTCTTTTCATCCTTGCTTCTTCATATTCATATAGTACATCTTACACCATTTTCCTTCACTCTTCAACTCCCATCCGCTCAGGTGGAATTTTTTTTCATAATCGACCATCTCCTTGGTCAATTATATCATAAAATCGTGCATTTGTCTACTCTATTATATGAGTTTGATTGTAAATTTTTCCGTTTCTGCCCGATTTAACTACGTTTCGAGTGAGCGTTGGTAGAGAATATAAGCGTGAATGCCACTTTTTTTCTACCATTTTTTCTACCAAAATCACACGTTTTTTGATTTCTTTTTCTTGA
>CAMJHU010000369.1 GCA_946405565.1 uncultured Clostridia bacterium | reverse complement strand
GGCTGGCGCTCTACAAGGCGGGCAGTGACGCAGATAAAGGAAAATGGCTGCTGGCGGACGATATCATGCGGCAGCAGGTGTTATATGCCCGCGGGGAGGCGATTCACGCGGACGGGTTCGCGCTGTATTCCTATGCCTATCTGGAGCAGGAACAGACCTCGGCGGAAATGGCGCACCTGCGGGAGGCGATGTAGTGAATAGTGAATAGTGAATAGTGAATAGTGAAAAAGCGAAGCGCAATTAGCCGCGAAGCGGCGCGGGGTGCCTTAGCTGTCGCTGGCGACAGCTAAGGCAGACGCCACCGGCAGGCAGGCGGAAGCCTGCCGAGCGAATCGCGCCAATCTCTGAAACGGGGTTGGGCGAATACAGAAAGCGAACCCTTCAAAAGCAAGACCAGCCCGGATAAGAATCCTTCCAAAAACGGAAATCCGTGGAAGAATCCTTAAAAAACTTGACAAACCCGCTAAAAGGGTGTTATAGTTTATAGGAATATATTCTATTGAGATACATGTCAGAAAAACAAAAGATGGGAATGATATTTACAAACCTCTACGGAGGGAGGAACGATCACAATGAATGGAGTACCTGTGACGCTGGAAATCGCGGCGGTCACGGATATCGGACAAAAACGGGCAAGCAATCAGGATAATTTCTATGTGAACGGCTGCTACATTGATCACTACAACATTGCCGCGGAACGGTTTGAAACCGTGGACAGCATGGATACCCATGTGCTGGCGGTGTGCGACGGCATGGGCGGACATGCCGACGGCGATGTGGCAGCCATGATCGGCGTATCCACGATCTCGGATTACGCCGCGACATTGAGCGCGGGCGGTTCGCTGGAAGAAACAGAGCGCAACGCGGAGGAAATGCTGCAGGCAGCCAACGACCGCATTCTGGAACAGAGCCGCGTGACCGGCAAGAAAATGGGTTCCACTGTCTCCATGCTGGTGGTGGCGACGGATTATGTATATGCCTGCAATCTGGGCGACAGCGAAATCTATCACAAGCACCAGTACGGCATCGACCGTCTGAGCAAACCGCAGACCTTTGCGCAGGCGCTGCTGGATGTGGGCGCTATCACAGAGAATCAGGCGAGTCATTCCTATATCCGCAACCAGCTTTCACAGTACCTTGGCATGGAAAACCGTCGGGGGATTCGTCCCAACCGGCAG
The DNA here is from genome assembly GCA_946405565.1 of uncultured Clostridia bacterium. GTDB lineage: Bacteria > Bacillota > Clostridia > Oscillospirales > Acutalibacteraceae > RUG762. The sequence goes on along the minus strand of CAMJHU010000369.1, from coordinate 1,641 downwards.
TATACATCTATCCATAACGGCGATATGCTGCTCATCTGCTCAGACGGTATCACCGATGTGCTTCAGCGCCACGCGATTTATGCCAGCCTCAGCTCGGAGCGCCCGGTCAAGGACATTGCCGACGCGCTGATCGAAAAGGCGCTGCGCAAGGGCAGCGGCGACAATCTGACCGTGGTGATTGCCCGTGTGCTCGACGACGGACGAGCCTTGCGGCTGCGGCGTCGGCTGACCATGCTGGGCGTCGTGGCGGCAGGTGTGATCGCGCTGCTGTTTCTGCTGGGACGGCTGCTGGGATAACGGGCGTCCCTTATACATATTGTACAACTCATTCTGACAGGCGGGGTCGGTTTTTCAAAAAACTGGAAAAAGTGTGTTTCACGCGTGGATTTTGGCAAAAAAGCGGTTGACTTTTGCTTTTTCTGCCGTTACAATATTAAGCAGGCAGCTTTGGAAAAAGCTGTCAAGATCAGAGTGAAACGGAGTTATGTCAAATGAAGCGGAGTGCGGCACTGCACAAAATGGAATCATCTGTCGCAACCACTATCATTTTTGATTTCGTTATTTCTGTGAGGGAATAGCAGTTCTTCTGCTGTTCCCTTTTTTTTGAGATTTTTGCGGAATGAGGGAGGCGAAGCGCGTGAAATTTACAAAAATGCACGGTATCGGGAACGATTATCTCTATGTCAACTGCATGGAGGGCATCGACTTTGATCCCGTGGCGGAATCCGTCAGGCTGAGTGACCGGCATTTCGGTGTGGGTTCGGACGGCATGATTCTGATCTGCCCGTCGGAGACAGCGGATTTCCGCATGAGAATGTTCAACGCCGACGGTTCGGAAGGGAAGATGTGCGGCAACGGCGTGCGCTGCTTTGCCAAATATGTGTATGCCAAGGGGCTGACCGACAAGACGGTTATCCGCGTCGAGACGCTTGCGGGCATCCGTACGGCGCGTCTGACGGTCGAGGACGGCAATGTGACGGCAGTCAGGGTTGACATGGGCAGCCCGGTCTTTGATACGGCAGACATTCCGGTGCATTATCCCGCTGACCGGCTGATCGGACAGTCGGTGTCGGTGGCGGGCGGTGTGTGGAATATCACCTGCCTGTCGATGGGCAATCCCCACTGCGTGGTCTTTGTGGACGACGTGGACGGCTTGGATCTGGAGAAAATCGGACCGGCGTTTGAGCATGACCCGCTCTTTCCCGAACGCGTCAACACCGAGTTTGTCCAGCCGATCGACGGCAGCACCGTGAAAATGCGTGTCTGGGAACGCGGTTCGGGTGAGACGTGGGCGTGCGGCACCGGCGCCTGTGCCGTGGCGGTGGCTTCCATGCTGAATGGCGTGGTGGACGGAGAGGCGAAGGCTGTCACCGTACAGCTTCGCGGCGGTGATTTGCGCATCGAATGGGACAGAACGTCGGAAAACAGTACGGTCTATATGACCGGTCCCGCTACATTCGTCTATGAAGGCGAAACAATGGAGGAGTAAAGGAGAAAAATATGTTCCGTATCAATGATAATTTCACGAAAATCCCGCAGAGCTATCTGTTTTCGGATATTGCCAAACGGGTAGCGGCTTATACGCAGGCGCATCCTGAACAGTCGATCATCCGTCTGGGCATCGGCGACGTGACCCGTCCG
>CAMJHU010000368.1 GCA_946405565.1 uncultured Clostridia bacterium | reverse complement strand
GAAGGTCAGACCGACGCTCGTGCCAGTGGAACTGATTAAGGCAGTGGCGCAGGTTCGCGAGTACGGTAGCAAAAAATATGGCGATCCGGAAAATTGGCGTCTGGTCGAAACGAAACGATACCGTGACGCCGCCATGCGTCATTTTCTGCATTATATTCGCAATCCTTATGCGGTAGATTTGGAGAGCCGTATGCCGCACTTGTGGCACGTTGCTTGCAATATCGCATTTCTGATTGCCTTGGAATATCCCGATTTAGGGGTTATTGACAAGATTTACGATGAGAAAACGTGGAGTGATTAACCGTGAGGGCGCATTTGTCGACTCCGTTGGTCGGCGCCAGAGTAGGAGCAGACTATAAAAGACGCGTGGCTGCCGTTTACATCGGCTCGATGATATTGGCGGCGGACGAAACGAGTGGTATTGGCGCTGTTCGTATGAAAGAGCTGCTCACCAATTTCGGTGAGTGGCTCGATTATTTTTCGGAGAACGAAGCCTGTGATGTGGGCTTTGATATTTTGGTAAAGCGCCTGAAAGAACGAGATTTGTATGAACTCTTTGATGCGCTTGTACCGAGTGAGAAGGATTTCAACAGGAGGTAATTCAATGGACAACAAGAAAAAATGGACTGCCACGATCTTCATTCCCGGCATGAAGATATTTTTTGTGGAGGTAGAGAAATGGTCGATGCCTTACACGGATATTCCCATGATTAAAATTGAGGCGACAGACGGCGCAATCTATTTTGTGCCGCCGCAGTATATGATGCTGATGAAAGGAACGGAAGACTGATGATTGATATTCGCTTTTGCGGTACACGGAAAGACACGGATAAACAGATGACAAGCGACAGCCTATTGCAGACGAACTTCGGGACAACGTGCTTGTGGGCGCCGGTTGGTGGATGGACGGAAATTGTGCCGGAATCGCTGCGGCAGATGGCACCCGGTGTCGGCATTCAGGCGACCATTGACCGATTGGAGGCGCTTGCCTATTATTGCGAAAGTCAGGTGGAGGTTTTCGCCCCGACACAGTCGCTTTGGATTGCCGACGTGAAAGCCCTTAAAACCGCCATTGATATTCTGGAGAGGTTCAACCGATGATTGGTGTATGTAAGTATTGCAACCGTCGCACATACCGTGGTCGTGATATTTGCTATGTCTGCAAGCCGAAGCTGGGATTGGTCAAGAAGGTTACTGCGGCAGGCGAACGGATAAAAAAAGGTAAGAAAGTGCAGCAATTCATCATGACCGATACGGATGAGAGAAAGAACGCTTCTGGGTATCCTGACCCTACGGCATTTGCAGCCATTACGAACGCAGACGCAGACGAGAGAAAGAGCACAGATGTGGAAGCTGAGCGATTTTACAAATTGCTGCACACCATATTCAACCTCTGTGACCTCGCCGGGTTTCGTTTAGAGGGCAGAATTGTTCTTGTAGATAAGGCGAGCGGACGCGTCTGGCGATGATATTTCAGGCGATTTCTATGGGACAAAAATATTTCTGAAAACGGTCAGTGACCAGATAAAAACGGGCTAAGGGCTAATCTAGGATAGAAAAACGTGTTTTTGCTCACATATTCATCACAAAGTCATCACTTTAGCCCGTTTTTATGGGACAAAAGACCGTTTATGGACCATTTTTTCGGAAAAAAGTGTCCCATCAAAACGCTTGATGATGGTATCTAATATCTTGCTAACGGAACTGATTTCTTGTAAGATGCTCGTTTTTGTATGATTTCGAGACAATGGGACAAAAGACCATTTTTTTCTTATATTAATTGCGATAAAAAAATTAATAAAAATATATAGATATGGGCAAAAAAGTGGTCTTTTGACCTACGCGATAAATCGGCATGATTTATGGCGTTTTTCATGCCCTTTTTCTGACCAAGCGGCAATAATATTTCAAGCCCCCGCAAAGTGCGCGTCATTTACAAGGGCTTTTATGAAGAGAGAGATTAAATGATGCAATTCTTGTATCGCTTTCTCTTTTGTTTTTGCGGAAGGAGGTTCGCGGTTTATGCTGGAACGTGAGTTTCAGGCAAGGCTCATCAAGGAATTGAAGGCGCGCTTCGCAGGCTGTCAGGTATGTAAGCTCGACCCGGATTATATTCAGGGCATTCCGGACTTGCTGATTCTCTACCGTGACAAATGGGCGATTCTGGAATGCAAGAAATCGGCTCACGAAAAACAACGTCCCAACCAGCAGTACTATGTGGACAAGCTGAATGAAATGTCATTCGCACGATTTATATTTCCCGAAAACAAGGAGGAGATACTCCGTGAACTTCAACAAGCATTCCAGCCTGCAAGGTCTTCACGCGTTTCTGGGGGCAAGCAAGTATCACTGGATTATACTCGTCAACAAAAATGACTGCCGAGCTTACGCAGCCTGATCTAATGTGAGATCGGGGAACTCATATGTATTATCACATACTTGCTCCAATTTATCGAATAGCTGGATTCGTTCGCTAATCAGATTGGAAATCTGTTCCTTGTAAACAGTATCACAGCCGCAGATGATAAAGTCGATGGTGTCCCTAAATGTCTTGAAGTCACCATAGTATTTTACTCTGAGCTTGCCTTTGGTAAATTTCCATAGCCGTTCAATCAGGTTCAGGTTTGGACTATATGGCGGAAGAAATACTAGGTCAATTTTCAGATTGCTGGCGAGCGTTGTGACCATATCGCACTTCTGGTATCTTGCATTGTCCAGTACGATGTGGATCTTCTTCCCTGCGTATTCGGACGCAACAAGCCTAAGCATCTGGCAAACTTCTGTGGCGGTAATATAGGCTGTGTTGGTCACTGTATGTACTTTTTTAGTC
>CAMJHU010000367.1 GCA_946405565.1 uncultured Clostridia bacterium | reverse complement strand
CCATGGCGTCAATGAAGTTGAGGGTATAGATGAGAGCGGTAGCGGCGATGCTGATTTCCATATTTCGCATGGACTTCTGGTAGAGCGAAAGAATGTTCTCGTCATCAGAATTGGCAAGTCCGGGAATGAGGAGGTCGGTGTTCCCGTCACGACGATTAATGAACTCCCGCCTATACATCAGCATCTCGGAGGTGTATTGGTAGAGGAAATATCCGGAAACTTCAAACAAGCTGTAAATAATAGGCACTTTCCAATATTTCCGGTTGTAAATCTGCCCACCGCCAGGGATAATCGAATACAGCATCGCAGCCGTCGGACTATGCTTGGCAACCTTCAAGGAGTCACGTGTTTTCACATGCGACACCTTGGGAGAGGAAATATCTTGGGAATAAGCAAACAGACTCATGCAGAGTAATAATACACCCACAAAAATCCGCTTCTTCGATTTCATATATTCACTATTAAAAAAGCATAACGCTGATCCAGCGAAATTATTGCAAAACGTTCAGGATATGCTTTAGTTCCTCATCAGAGGTGAAAGGTATTTGAATCATTCCTTTACCAGAAATATCTTTCTTAATGTTCACTTTGGTGTTCAGTTTCTTGCCAAGAGCAGTCTGGGCATTGCGCACTTCATCGGAAAGGGTGATTTTCACCTTCGACTTTTTGTTGCGCGTACCCTCCAAAACGGTTTTCACCAAGGACTCGGTCTGGCGTACGGAGAGCTGGTCCTTAATGATTTGCTGCACCAATTTGGCTTGCTGGGCTTCATCTTCCACCGGCACCAAGGCGCGGGCGTGACCCATCGCAATCTGATTGTCGCGCACGGCGACCTGAACGGGCGTGGAGAGTTTGAGAAGACGCAAATAGTTGGATATGGAGGCATTGGTCTTACCCACTTTCTCACCCAACTCTTCCTGGGTGAAATGGCATTCGTCCATAAGCATCTGATAGCTAAGGGCTATCTCAATGGCATTCAAGTCAGAACGTTGGATATTCTCCACGAGTGCCATCTGGATGGAGAGGGCATCGTCAACCGTGCGGACGAAGGCGGGAATTTCTGTCAGACCTGCCAACTGGGCGGCACGGAAACGGCGTTCTCCTGAAATGAGCTGATATTTGCCATTGCCGATCGGACGCACCGTCACCGGCTGAATCAGCCCATAAGTCTTGATAGACTGTGCCAGCTCACTCAGCGACTCCTCGTCAAAGCGGGTACGCGGCTGGTAAGGGTTGGCTTCTATGGATTCAATGCGGACATTGGTGTTACCACTCACCACCTGCGAATGCTCATTGTGCACCGGAATCGGCGTGTCGCCAAGCATCGCCCCCAATCCGCGTCCTAAAGGTCTGTCATTTTTCGGCATAATATTTTGATTCCGATTAATTATGAATTATGAATTAAACAGTATATCCGTTCTTGAGCAGGAACTCCTTGGCGAGGTTCATGTAGTTGACATATCCGACGGACTTCACGTCATAGACAGCAATCGGAACGCCGTAGCTGGGTGCCTCACTCAATCGCACGGTACGGTTGATGACCGTGTCGAACACGATGTCGCGACAATGGAAACGAACATCTTCATAGACGGCGTTGGCTGACTTGAAACGGTTCGTGTACATTGTCATCAGAATTCCCTCTATGGAGAGGTTCGGGTTCATGTTGGACTGCACAATACGGATGGTGTTGAGCAGTTTGCCAAGGCCTTCGAGGGCGAAATACTCGCACTGCACCGGAATGATGACCGAATCGGCGGCCACAAGGGCGTTAAGCGTCACCAAACCGAGTGACGGCGAGCAATCGATAAAGACAAAATCGTAGTCGTTTTTGATGTCAGCGACAGCGTCTTTCATCCGGTATTCGCGCCGGTCGAAGGAGATCATCTCGATTTCGGCACCCACAAGGTGTATGGTGGCCGGCATCAAGTAGAGGTTGGGGGTTTTCGTTTCCACGACCGCTTCGGAAGCCATCTTGCCGTTCACAATGCAGTCGTAGATGCTGATCGTGTTATCATCTGGATAGACACCCACACCGCTTGAGGCGTTCCCCTGCGGGTCGGCATCAATCAGCAAAACACGAAAATCCAGCAACGCCAGCGACGCCGCCAGATTCACCGCGGTGGTCGTCTTCCCCACCCCGCCCTTCTGGTTTACAATGGCTACTATTTTCCCCATTATAATGAAAGATCTATATCGTCAAAGGTGATTCCTAAATCCATGTCACTATCCGTTTTCTCAAAGTTGTCGTTTTCGAAAAACGTGTCTTCAGGGACGGTACCATTCTCAATAAAATCAATGACTCCGGACAATGCATTCTTGAATTTCTCAAAATCTTCCTTATAGAGGAAAATCTTATGCTTCTCGTAGAAGAAGTTACCGCTATCGGCATTGAATTTGCGTTTGCTCTCCGTGATAGTCAAATAGAGTTCCTCATTGCGACTTTTCTTGACATCAAAAAAATAGGTTCTTTTTCCGGCTTTTATCGCACGGGAGAGGACTTCGTTCTTGTCTTGATTTTCCATAATCTCTAATACTTTAATTTATTCAAATGAACCTGCAAAAGTAAGGAATTTTTATTCACAGGGATACTTTTTTCTAAAATTATTTTCTTTTTTGTGCTTGTTGCTGCTGTTTAAGCATTTGCGCCTGCTGTTTCTGCAGTTCTTCCATCTTCAGCTGCCAGCGCGATTTCTTGACGGGCTTCTTCATGTTCTCCTGCATCTGCGCGCGGAGCTTGTTCTCGTCAACCGCAACACGGAAGATGAACATCTGCAGGAACGTAAAGATGTTGAAGAGCAGGTAGTAGTACGTGAGAGCCGACGCGAAATTGTT
>CAMJHU010000366.1 GCA_946405565.1 uncultured Clostridia bacterium | reverse complement strand
CCCGCGAGTTTCAGCAGCGGACGGAAAATGTTTTCGGATTTGAAGCCTTCCAGCACGGTCAGCATCATGAAGAGGGTGCCGAGGGTGCGCCAGTCGATGTCGGAGAGCAGCTGCCTTGACGGCGGTGTGATCCAGAGAGAGAGCAGCGCGGCGACGACCGATACGGTGAGCATGGGCTCCTTTTTCAGATACGACAGAATTTTTTTCGTTGTTTCCATATGTTTTTTCCTTCCATTCCGTGAGGGTGTTTCCGGTATGCAAGACCGCCCGATCAGACATCCCGAAAGCGCGGCTTGCAAAGTGATTTCCATTATACCCCCGATTCGGAGATTGCGCAAGCCTTTGGAACAGAATTCGGCAAAATTTTCTGTCTGAGCGGTTGACAAAGAAACCCTGATGTCTTCCAAAAAGCACCTGCGCGGCGAGGCTCGCGCATTTCGACAGGCAGCAGGATTCCCGTGACAAAGCCCATCGCGTGCAGTACGCGTGCGGCTTTGCCGTATTCAGCTCTCCGTCGCGAGTATCGGGGCAAAAGCCCGGACGCGAGCAAAGCGCTTTTCCATCTTAACACGGCAAAGGACGTTATATGATGCCAGCCTTTATTCAGCCGCGCCCCGCGCCGGAGTTGGTTATCCGGATACCCGGTAAAACAGCAACGGGGGAGTGTCTGTCAAGCTGGCAGTTTTTTTTTCATATGACTTGTAGAACCGATTTTTTTCGTGTATAATGATAATCAACCAACCAAGCTGTGTTTATGAAAGGAGCCTTTGACTTATGAAGCTGAAACAGATCGCGCAAAAGATCATGGCACTGCCGGTTGCGGCGATACTGCTGCTGCTCTCGCTGTTTGGCTGCAAGATGCAGGTGACGGACGGAGACGGCATGGTGGGTCACAGCTATACGCGTATTTCGCAGGAGGAAGCCGTCCGTCGGATGGCACTGGATGACGGGCATATCATTCTCGATGTGCGCACGCGGGAGGAATACGCGGAGGGGCATATTCCCGGCGCGGTTTGTCTGCCGAATGAAGAAATCATCGCCGACACGCCGCCTGTATCGCTTCCCGACCGGGAGCAGGTGCTGCTGGTCTACTGCCGCAGCGGACGGCGCAGCAAAGAAGCCGCGCAAAAGCTCTATGACATGGGATATACCCAGGTGTACGAATTCGGTGGCATACTGGACTGGCAGGGCGAGGTAGTCAGCGGAGAGGAATGAACGTACTACACCGTTATGATTCGTGCGGCGTTTCCTTGTAGGTGGGAATCAGGTGCTTCGCGAGACGTCCCTTGCCGCGGTTCTTGACGTAAAAAAAGCCGATGATGCTGAACACCAGCGCGCCGATAAAATTGACAAACAGGTCTTTCATGGTGTCGATCAGCCCGATATCGAGATAGCCGTTGACGCCGAGCGGCTGACCGTTGACCGTCACGCTGGTGATGCCGTCCAGTACCACGGGGACGTTTTCGCCGTCAGGGTTGAGCGCCACGGACGAGATGGAAGAGATCACGGTGTCCTTCTGGGTATCGGTGTGAAGCAGCAAATCGCAGGAGCATTCAAAGAATTCCCACATGACGCCCATCGTCATGGAAAAACAAAATGCCGCCGTCGAGAGAAAAGCGGGGGAGAGGTCAAATTTGATGCGGGGATTCTTGTTGAGGATATCCACCATGCCGAAGCCGCAGGCGGCAAGCAGAAATCCGCTGATGGTGTGGAGCATGGTGTCCCAGAAGGGAAACCGCAGATAGTAACATCCGATTTCGCCCAGTATTTCCGCCGCGAAGATAAAGAACAGCACCAGTATTTCCAGTGCAGAGGGAAATTGGATACCGAAATTTTCCGACAAAAAGGCGGGCATGAGGAAGAGTACCAGCGAGAGCAGACAGAGAAAGGCGTGTTCATAGCGACCGCGCCATAGAGAAAAGCCGAGCGCGATGAGTACCAGTGTCCGAAGGATGAGATAGACCACAAAGGGTCCCTTCTTATGCCGGATGATGTCGGTCAGACCGCTGAACTTCCATTTGTGTTCGGGGGCGGTGTGGCGTGTGAACGAAGGCTGACGGACGGATTTCATATCATTCACTCCTGAATCGTATTGGGAGAAAGTCTTTTCTGCATTATATGCCGGGAAGATAAACGGAATATAAAGATACGGTATGGATTATTTTTATCATGCGCCAAGCAGGAAGGATCATTCATGGCGGCATCCATCAAGCGGCTGCTGCAATTCATGACAAGGAGATGACGCTGTTGAGAGCGGAAAAACTGATGAAAAATACGGTGGTAGGCGTACTGTCACAGGCGATTATTACATTGACTGCCTTTATTACACAGTATGTATTCATCGCGTACATGACGACCGAATATCTGGGCGCGCGTGGCTTGTTTTCGGCGATTCTGGAGTTTCTGTCGCTGGCGGAACTGGGCATCGGCATGGTGCTGGTGTACAGTATGTACAAACCCATCGTGGACAAGGATGAACGCAAGCTCATTGCCCTGACGCAGTTTTACAAGCGTGCCTACGATCTGATTGCGGCGCTGGTGTTCGGTGTGGGTATGTGCCTGATGCCGTTTTTGTCGTTTTTCATCGAGGACATGGATTCGGTTCCTCACGCACGGCTGATTTATTTTCTGTATCTGGTGAGCTCGGCGTCGTCCTATCTGTGGGTCTATAAAATGTCGATTCTCAATGCCGATCAGAAGGTGTATGTCATTCATGTGTGCAGCGCGGTTTTTTCGATTCTGCAATGCGTCGGGCAGGTTATCGTGCTGGTGACCACCCGCAATTTCTTCCTGTATCTGATCATTCAGACCGTCGCGGTGGTGGCAAAAAAT